>NZ_CP068420.1:0-162291 GCF_016757795.1 Gluconobacter sphaericus
CCCGGTCTGCCGCGCGCAGGACCGGGCGCGGTCGCTTGTCCGGAGTTTTCCCATGAGCAAGGCACAGCTGAGCTTCTTCGACACATCAGCCCTTGGAGGCGCGAACGCCAATCTTTTCTGGGGCGAACTGCCTGGCGATAAAGCGCTTGAGGAGGCTGCAAAGGTCGTCGAGCAGGCCGCAGTTATCCCGGCTGTTGCTCCAAAGGTCGACTTCTGTCTCTGCGGCACACGCGACCTGGCCCAGGGCTGGAAAGCGCGGGCGCGGGACAATCTCGCCGCCATCCGTCTTCTGACTGAACTGGAAACGGATGGCCGCAATGCAACGCCCTCCGAACAGGCGGTGCTGGCGAAGTTCACGGGGTTCGGTGCGGGTGAGCTGGCCAACAGCCTGTTCCCCCGTCCAGGCGAAGCCTTCCGTCAGGGCTGGGAAGAGATCGGGGTTCAGCTTGAAACGCTGACCAGCCAGCAGGAACGGGCCGGGCTGGCGCGGGCCACGCAGTACGCCCATTACACACCGGAACTGATCGTGCATGCGCTGTGGGATCTGGTGGCGCAGATGGGGTTCCGCGGCGGACGTGCGCTAGAGCCGGGCTGCGGCACCGGCCTGTTCATGGGCGCGATCCCGGAAAAGCTTGCCCCGAAGACGGCCTGGACGGCGATCGAGAACGATCCGCTCACGGCCCGCATTGCCCGCAAGCTGTTTCCGAACCAGTGGGTCCGCGCCGAGGACTTCACGACGGCGAAGATTGCCGAGCAGTTTGACCTCACGATTGGCAATCCGCCGTTCAGTAACCGCACTGTGCGCGGCACGGACGAGCTGGGGCGGCTTGGCCTGTCACTGCATGACTACTTTATCGCACGCTCCGTCTCCCGCCTGCGTCCTGGAGCGATGGGTCTGTTCGTGACGTCACGCTGGACAATGGACAAGCGTGACGCCACCGCGCGCCGCCACCTGTTTGAAACGGCGGACCTGGTCGGGGCGGTACGCCTGCCGGCTGGCGCGATGCGGGATGATGCCGGAACCGACGTGGTGGTGGACGTGCTGGTCCTGCGCCGTCGTGAGATCGGAGACAGCCCGGGCGACACCGCCTGGCTGGACGTTGTGGACCTGTCCGACACCGACGAGGGGGAGGGACCGCTCAGCATCAACCGCTATTTTGCGGAGAACGGTCAGCAGGTTCTGGGTCGGCATGGCTGGACGGGCGGACAGTACGGGCCGGAATACACCTGCGCGGCGAACCCGATGCTGATGCTCGACGACGCCCTGCCGAGCGCGCTCTCCCGTCTCGCCGCGCTGGCACGCTTCCCGGTGCCGCAGACGCTCGACGTCGAGGCGCTACGGGAAAGCCGCCGTGTGGATGTCGGCACGGCAGGGAAGGGGGCGAGCCTCAAGGAAGGCAGCTACCTGATCGAGAAGGGTGCGCTGCACCAGATCATTGACGGCCAGTCGGTGCCGGTGAAGGTCAGGAAAGGCGAGCAGAAGGACGGCATCTTCCAGAAGCACGCGCGCATCATCGAAGGCCTGATCCCTGTCCGCGATGCCGCCCGTGCGGTCCTGCGCGCCCAGGTGGAGAACCTGCCTTACAGTGCGCTCCAGACGGACCTCAAGCGCGCCTACCAGACGTTCGTGCGACAGTTCGGCCCGATCAACCTGACAATCACCAGCACGCGTGTTGATCCCAAAACCGGGGACGAGAGCACGACGCAGCGGCGTCCAAACCTCCAGCCCTTCTACGACGATCCGGACGTCTGGCTGGTCAGCTCGATCGAGGAGTATGACGAGGACCGGCAGATCGGCACACAGGGGCCGCTGTTCTCCGAGCGTGTGATCCAGGCGACGCTGGAGCCGGAGGTCCACAGCGCCCATGACGCGCTCGCCGTCTGCCTGCACGAGACGGGTGTGGTGGAGATTCCGCGCATAGCCGAGCTGCTGGGGCGGTCCGAGGATGAGGTTATCGCCGAGCTGGGCAGTGCCATCTATCTCGATGCCGGACGCAGCCAGCCCGGACGCGATGTCTGGGTGCCAGCCGACGAGGCGCTGTCAGGGGCCGTGCGCACAAAACTGGCGGAGGCCCGCAAGGCGGCCGAGACTGACCCCCGCTTTGCCCGGTCCGTGGCTGCGCTGGAAGAGGCCCAGCCCGAGGATCTGCGGCCGAGCGACATCACGGCCCGTCTGGGGGCACCGTGGATCCCGACCGCCGACATCGAGGGCTTCATCGCCGAGGTCATCGGGGTCGACGCTGGCGTGTGGCACACAAAGGAGGTGGCGTCGTGGACCCTGGACAAGGGACCGTTCCGGGGCAAGGCGGAGGCGACGTCCGTCTGGGGCACCGAACGGCGTCCCGCAGGGGAACTGATCGAGGATGCGCTCAATCAGGCCATCCCGCAGATCTGGGACACCTGGCGCGACGAGAACGGCGAACATCGTACCCTGAACGCCCAGGAGACCGAGGCTGCCAAGGAAAAGATCGCGGCCATTAAAACGGCCTTCCAGACCTGGGTGTGGCAGGACCCGGAGCGCGCCGAGCGTCTGGTGCGGCTGTATAACGACACCTACAACAACCTCGTCCCCCGCGCATTCGATGGGGCGCATCTGCAGTTGCCCGGGGCCAGCACCACGATCCAGCTGCGCGCCCATCAGAAGCGGGTGGTCTGGCGCATCATCGCCACGGGCAACACTTACATGGCCCACGCCGTGGGATCGGGAAAAACCTTCTCGATGTGCGCGGCGATCATGGAGCAGCGCCGTCTCGGCCTGATCTTGAAGGCTATGGTTGTGGTGCCGGGACACTGTCTGGCGCAGATGGCCCGCGAGTTCCTGATGCTCTACCCGACCGCGAAGATCCTGGTGGCGGACGAGACGAACTTCGTGAAAGCGAAGCGTCAGCGCTTCCTTGCCCGTGCGGCCACGGGACAGTGGGATGCGATCATCATCACGCATGATGCCTTCAAGTTCATCCCGGTCGAAACCGCGTTTGAGCAGGCGATGATCGAGGCGCAGATCGCGTCTTACGAAAGCCTGTTGTGCGAGATCGACGCCGACGACCGCATCTCGCGCAAGCGCATCGAGCGCATGAAGGAGGGGATGAAAGCGAAGCTGGACGGGCTGGCCAGCCGCAAGGACGATCTGGTGCATCTTGGCGAGATCGGGATCGACCAGATCCTCGTGGATGAGGCGCAGCAGTTCCGGAAACTGAGCTTCGGTACGAACCAGTCCAGCCTC
Organism: Gluconobacter sphaericus; assembly: GCF_016757795.1. Taxonomy (GTDB): domain Bacteria; phylum Pseudomonadota; class Alphaproteobacteria; order Acetobacterales; family Acetobacteraceae; genus Gluconobacter; species Gluconobacter sphaericus. Next base: position 3,224 of record NZ_CP068420.1, read on the forward strand.
AAGGGCGTCGATCCGAACGGCAGCGGGCGGGCCTGGGACCTGTACGTCAAGGCCCGCTATCTCAGTCGCATCAATCCCGGTCGCGAGCTTGTCATGGCCTCGGGTTCGCCGATTACGAACACTCTGGGCGAGATGTACAATGTGCAGCGCTTCCAGCAGATCGACGCCCTGATCGAGCGCGGCCTGCACGAGTTCGACGCCTGGGCCGCCAATTTCGGGGAGACCCGCACGGAGCTCGAGCTTCAGCCAAGCGGGCTGTACAAGCCTGTGACGCGGTTTGCGGAGTTCGTGAACGTGGCCGATCTGATGGCCATGTACCGGCATTTCGCGGATGTGGTGCAGCAGGACGATCTGCGTCAGTACGTGAAACTTCCCGAGATCGCCACGGGAAGCCGCCAGATCATCGTCGCTGACAGCGGACCCGCTTTCCGCGATTACCAGAAGGAACTGGAAGCGCGGATCAAGGTGATCGAGGAGCGTAAGGGCAAGCCGCAGAAGGGTGAGGATATCATCCTGTCCGTGATCAACGATGCGCGTCACGCGGCGATTGATCTGCGCTTTGTCCGATCCTGGGAAGACAACGACACCAGCAACAAGCTGAACGTCATGATCGCGAAGGTCTTCGACATCTGGAAGGCGACGCGCGACAACCGTTACACCGATCCCGATACCGGCAAGCCGTATGACCTGCCCGGGGCCGTGCAGATGATCTTCTCGGATCTGGGCACGGAAGCGGCGCTGGAGAAACGGGGCTTCTCGGCCTATCTGTGGATCCGCGACGAGCTGATGCGGATGGGCGTGCCGCGCGATGAGATCGCGTTCATGCAGCACTACAAAAAGAGTGCGGCCAAGCAGGGACTGTTCCGGGATCTCAATTCCGGGCGCAAACGCATCCTGATCGGCTCGAGTGCTACGATGGGTACGGGCGTGAATGCACAGCAGCGTCTGATTGCCCTGCACCATCTCGATGTGCCCTGGCTGGTGGCCGACATCATACAGCGTGAGGGACGGATCGAACGCCAGGGCAACCAGAACCCTGTGATCCAGATTTACGCCTATGCCCTGAAGGGTTCAGTGGATGCCACAAACTGGCAGCTTCTGGAGCGCAAGCAGCGTTTCCTGTGTCTGGCCATGTCCGGAGACCGGTCAATCCGCCGTCTGGAGGATATCGGCGAGAGTGCGAACCAGTTTGCCATGGCGAAGGCACTCGCTTCGGGCGACGAGCGCCTGATGAAGAAGGCAGGACTGGAAGCAGAGCTGGCCCGACTGCGTCGTCTCAAGGCCGCCCATTACGACGACCAGTTCAACGTGCGTCGTGCGATCGAGCGGGCCGAGCGCGATCAGAGGACTGCGGAGACGTTTATCCCGAAGATCCGGGCGGATATCGCGAAACGCCAGTCGACACGGGGCGAGGCGTTCGAGCTTGTGCGCAAGTCGGATGTGATGACCGAACGTCAGGATGCCGGCAAGTGGCTGATGGGTCAGGCGCGCACGGCCAAACGCGCAGAGACAAAGGGTCGGTGGACACTTGGCGAGATCGGCGGTTTTGAGCTCGTGTGCGAGACCTGGAGCTCGACCTTCATGGGTGAAGAGGAATGGGACGCGACCATCGCAATCATGGCCGAGGACCGGATGATCGGGATCGACTTTGACCACGACACGGCGCCGCTTGGCTTTATCGCCCGCATCGAGAACACGCTACTGCGCTTCGACAGCGAGCTTGCGGATGCGCAGCGGCTGCTTGCCGAGACGGAGCGCAAGCTGCCCGGCTACCGTGCCCGTGACGGGATGCCGTTCCGCGAGGCCGCACTTCTGGAGGAGAAGGAAGAAGAGATGGCGTCTCTGGAGGCGGATCTGGCCGAGGATACAGCGCGTCGGGAGGCGGAGGCCGCCGAAGCGCTGGCCGCGATGGAAAGCCTGAGCGTCAACGACAATGGGGGAGGAGGAGAGGAAGAAGAAGCGGCAGCATAAGGAGAGGGGGAAGGGGCGGGCATGGCCCGCCCGGTGCGGCAAGGCTCAGGCCGGGCGCGCTGACGCGCGGCCTTGCCGCACCGGGCAGCCCCTGCATCTGCGAAGAGGTTGAAAGAGACATCAGAGGAAGAGAGCATGTCCTATCGTATCGTCTATGACCTCGCCGCCGTGCGACTTCCCGCAGAAACCCTGCGCCCTCATGTTGCCGATAGCAGCTTTTATGCCGATCAGTATCTGCTGATGGAGTTGGGTGGCGATAATAATGTCTACGAGGGCCGTGGGTCGCTCCGCGCGAGAAGCTGGTCCCTGATTGGCGCGGGACAGAGCTGGGAGATCATGCGCGAAGTGGTGCAGTATGCCGCATCCTGTGAAGGTGGCGGGATGCGCTTCTCCGGTGCCAGCGAGACGCAGGCAGAAACCTATATCCGCAAGTGCCGGACTGTGTTGCGGGACGCTGTGGGCGCGCAGGCGCTTCTGGATCGGGGCATGACCTGCACGGGACATTTCGCGCTCCGCAAGGGGCCGGTTTCCGCGTGGCTTCAGAAGCGTGTGGACGAGCTCTCGACGATCAAGGCTCCGGAGAGGAGAGGCGAAACTCCGGTGTGGTCCTGGCTGAACCTGCTGCGTGACCCGAAGGATGCAGCCATTTTTCTGGCATACTCCAATCTGGACGATGCGCCTGTCTATAATCGGGCGACAGTCCATGGACCGTGTCACGAGCGCCACTCCATCATGAGAGGCCTGACCCCATTCGTGGAGTGCGCGGCATGAGCCAGATGGACCAGACCACCCTCTCCAAGATCCTGTGCGGTGTGAACGTGGAGATTTTCACCTATCCGAATGGTGAGGCCCTTCTGCGCACCGTGGACAGCTATCCCGTCAACGGGAATGACTGGCACGGGCCATATAAAGATGCGACCTGCGCGGAAGCTGATTTCGTGGACCGCAACGCGCAGCCCGTAATTACCCCGAAGGATCTGCAACGGGGCCGCCTGAATGGGACTATTGCCCAGACTCTTGAGGGCGTCGAGATGATGCTGACCATGGATCGCTGGACCGGGGGCAGTTGCCTGACGTCGTTCATTGTCAGACCCGAGGGGCAGGCATGAGCAAGGCCAAACCGTCAACCGCAGGCCTCGTCTGCCGGCACCTGGATCTCAGTACCGGGCATCTTCCGGTCGCAGAGCGTGATGCGTGCGAGCTTTATCTCAGCAGCGAGGGCACAGCAGGGCGAAGCTGTCTTGGCGGGCCGTATGGCTGGATGATTCATGTTCCCACCGAGGCGGAGGACGTCCCTCATGACGTGTCTCCGGAACTGGCCGCCCTGATGGCTCAGGCGCGAGAACAGAACTGCCACTACATCCACTTCGATCGAGACGGGCCGATCGACGAGATGCTGACGTTTTACGACTGAACCGCCACCGCCGTGCCTGTCTCAGGACAGAGAGAAGGCGACGGGAAAAGAAACGGAAATGAGAGAGGGAGCCGCCACAGGTCGCGGCTCCGCGCAAGGCTCAGGCCGGGCGCGCTGACGCGCGGCCTTGCGCGAAGCCACGCCCCGTGCCCGCGCCGAGAACATCACAACAGAAAAAAGGAGAGCGGCGTGTCAGACCCGGCAGGACAACCCGCGGCCGAAGTAGCTCTAAGAGCAAACCTGACGCTGATCTTTGAGGCGATGCGGACGCATGGCGTGAAGACGGTCAAAGTTGAGTACGAAGCCAAAGAAGGCTGGTGGACAACACTTCATGTGACGGCGGACGACAGCCCGGATCTGTTCGAAGACCTGTCCCTGGAGAAGGCCGTTGCAGCGCTTGGACCTGACCAGACGATTGCCCCTCTGTTTCCAAACAGCTTCGACCTTGTGGTCTGGCACTGCGTCGAAGCCGTTATCCGCCGCGTGCAGACCGACTACGACGCCGATGAAGACGGGTCTTACGGCACGGCCACGCTGACGCTGGAAACGCGACAGCTGGAGGTCGAGCATATCGAGCGTGTGGTCTCCCACCTCGCGCACAGCCTGACCGCCTGACGTCTCCCCCACGACATTTTTTCCACACCCTTACGACATCACTGGAGCCCATCATGGACGAACTGCGCCTTGTCGATCCCAACACCCTGATCGCGAACCCGAACAATCCCCGTCAGACGAAGCCCGGTCAGGCGAGCATTCGTCAGCTGGCGCTGAATATCCGCGCAGTCGGGCTTGTTCATCCGCCGCGCGTGCGTGAGCGCGGGGACGGCAGCCTAATGATCATCGCGGGCCACCGACGCACGGAAGCGGCGATCTATGCAGGTCTGACGGAAATTCAGGTCCATGTCACAAAGATCGACAATGGTCTGGAGGATCTGGCGGCGGCCAGTGAGAACATGATCCGCGAGGGCATGACCGAGCCAGACCAGTGGCGTGCCGTAACCCGGATGCGCGAAGAGCTTGGCTATACCGACCAGCAGCTTTGCGTCGCCCTCATGGTGACACCAGCTTACCTCAAAGGGCTGACCCTGCTCGCGAAGCTGCATTCGCCAATCCTGCATGCCATCGAAATTGGCCGCGGCCCGGACCTGAAAGAGCGTCGGATCCTCGCCCTGTCGTCGCTGGAGGATCAGGCCGCCGCGTGGGCAGAAATGTTCGCCGAAAACGTGGAGGAGGGAGAGGACCCGGCCGGGTATCGTCTCAACGCCGAAGATCCGGATGATACCGTGAACTGGCGCGACTTTACCTGGCACCTGCAGCAGGACGAGTGGTATGCGCGTGATGCCCGGTTTGACGATGCGCTGGCGCAAAAGCATGGCATCGTCTGGATCGAAGATCTGTTCGGGCAGGGCGATGAGGACAATCGCTACATCACGGATGCCTCGGCGTTTCGGGCGGCGCAGGAAGACTGGATCGCCGAGCATCGCCCCGAAGGAACGCTCGCCCTCGAGACAGGCGAGTATGGGTCTCCGCTTCGACCAGAAGGCTACAACTTCGTCACGCGATGGATGGGCGAGCAGGACACCGATGTCGCCGGTTACTGGCTCAATCCGAACACGTTGAAGATCGAAGAGCGGACGCTCCGCTACACAGGTGAAGACACACTCCGCTCTGAACCGCATGTCGCGGAGCAGACGCCTCCCCCGAAGAAAGAGCGCCCTGACATCTCCGGTACGGGTCTGAAGATGATCGGCTCGGTGCGGACCCTCGCGCTGAGGAAGGCGCTGACGGCGAAAAGTGAAGACGCGGATCCGTGGGATCTGGTGGCCGGACTGCTGCTCGCTCTGAATGCGAACAACGTCCATCTTTACGGCTGCGAAAGCAGCTCGCCTCAGGAGAACGCGGTTAAGACCGCCATGGAAGCGTTGTTTCCGGAGGGCGAGCTGGTGCGTGATGAAGCGCTGATCCGTCGGCACGCGCTGGATAGCCTCGCGGGCTTCATGAACTGCGAGGTCAGTATGCACTCCGGCTCCGGCATGGCAGCGGAACTGCTGGGCTGTCTGTTCAACGCGGACGCCCACATGCCGACCATGGCTGATGAGGACTTCCTGAAGACTTATAGCAAGCCCGGCATCACCAAGGCTGTTCAGGCGCATGGTCTCGCGCCACTCAACACGGGCAAGGAGATGCGCGCTGCCCTACTGAATGCCGTGGGAGACGGACACTGGGTCCCGGAGGCCGCAGGTTTTGCGCAGGCGACTGGCGTCTGGACCGAGGAGGTTCGAAACAGGCAGGCCCGCCGCGCGAAATGGGCCGCCCTGACAGACGATCTGGAAGACGAGGATGAAGACGGTCTGGAGTGCGCTGATCCGGAGGATCTGGAAAACGTGATGGACGAGGAGGGCGGAGAAGACGCGGGCGATCCGGACGTCACGGACGATGAGCCGGCAGAAAAACCGGACCTCGTGGTGCCGCAGGAACTGGTGGCCATGCAGGCTGCCATGGGAGGGCGGCTGGAGATCCTTAGGATCTGAGCCAGCACACGGCCACGTATGGACCTGACATCAGGCGGCACTCAGAAGAGTGCCGCCTTTTTTGTAAGCAGACAGAAGAAAGAGCCCCTATGGCAGACTATTTTTCGAGGTTTTCGGCCTTAATTCCGTTCTGGAGCGTTGAGACGCGTACGAGAGCGCTCACACTTCGGGAACCCTACAACGCATAGTGGGAGGAGGAGCATCCCGAGCGCTTTTTAGTAGAAATCAGGAATTTTTTTTGTTACATGTAACGATAGGAGAAAACGCCATGACCCCTGTTGCCATTCGCGTCCAAAAGCGCCGTGACACCCTTCGTAAGGCCGGTCTGCGCCCCGTCCAGATCTGGGTACCCGATACGCGCACACCTGGCTTTGATGCAGAATGCCAGCGCCAGGCGCGTCTCGTGGCCGAGGCAGAACGGCACGATCCCGCGCTGATGTCCTTCGTTGAAAGCGCGGCCAGCGATCTCGACGGATGGGATGCATGAACCGGGGAGACTTCGTTACCGTTGCTCTCCAGGGTGATCTGGGAAAACCCCGTCCCGCGCTAATCGTCCAGGCTGACCGCTTCGAAACGACGGCCTCTGTGACCGTACTCCCTGTTACCAGCACGCTCATAGACGCGCCCTTGCTTCGCCTGTCGGTAACACCGGACGAGCGAAACGGGTTGCGCAAGACGTCTCAGGTGATGATCGACAAGCCCAGTACTGTCTCCCGAGACAAGATTGGCCCCACCTTCGGGATTGCCAGCGATACCGTCATGCTTTCCGTCAATCGCGCTTTGGCGCTGTTTCTCGGTCTGGCCTGAAGCGCGTAGAACGCCGAGTGACGTCTGATTCAACAGGGAGTCGTGGGGATACCTTCCAACAGTCGTCAAACGCAAAACGAAGAAGACCCTTCAGGCGGTTGCCACCGCACTGAAGAGCCTCTCCGAGTAAATCACTTAAGGTAAACCGGGCCGTGAGGTGTTTTTTGCGAAGCCCTTCACGGCTCACCTCTGAACCTGGACGAACCGGTTGCGATTTTCAAGGGCGGAGTCAGCATGGCTCCGCCCTTTTTCATGCGGTGAGATGCAGCCTTGTTCCACAGGGCAGGACAGCCCGCGCAAGGAAAAAAGACGAGAAAAGAGACGACAGGAGGAGAGAAGGGCGGGGTGCCAGAGCCTGTCTGTCGCCGCAAGGGGTGGTGTCCTCGGCTGACGCCTGCGGGACCGCCGCTGACGCGCCGCCTGAGTAGCCCCTAGATTTCTGGACGCCTTGGTTCCTAAAAATGAGGACAGGAGGCGTTGATGGGGAAGCCCAATTTCAGTGATGAGTTCAAGCGTGATGCGGTGGCGCAGATTACCGAGCGGGGATATCCGGTAGCGGAAGTTTCGCAGCGGCTCGGGGTCAGCACACATTCGCTGTATGCGTGGAAGCGGCAATTCGCGAAGGTGGTATCGGGCGATGCCGGCAAGGATGCCGAGATCCGGCAGTTGAAGCGCGAACTGGCCCGGGTCACCGAGGAGCGCGACATCTTAAAAAAAGCCACCGCGTATTTCGCCAGGGATGCAAAGTGAGATACGCCTTCATTGCTGAGCATCGTGATCGTTTTGGAGTTCGGGCGATGTGCCGCTGTCTGGCCGTGCAGCCCAGTGGCTACTATGCCTGGCGGAAGGAGCCGTTGAGCCGACGTGCTTGCGAGGATGCCCGACAGACCACGTTGATCCGTCAGGCCTGGAACGACAGTGGCAGGGTTTATGGCTACCGTAAGCTGCACGATGATCTGCTCGATCAGGGCGAGACCTGCTGTCCGAACCGCGTGGCACGCCTGACAAAACTGGCGGGCATCAAAGCGCAGATTGGCTACAGGCGGCGGCCAGGTAGCCATAGTGGCAGGCCCTCTCTGGTCATCGACAACGCGCTGGCCCGGCAGTTTGATGTCGAGGCACCCGACAGGGTGTGGGTCACAGACATCACCTACATCCGCACCATGGAAGGGTTTTCCTACCTTGCAGTCGTAATCGACCTCTATTCGCGTCGTGTGGTGGGCTGGTCGATGCAGAGCCGCCAGACCTCGGATGTGGTACTGCAGGCGCTCCATATGGCCATATGGCGACGAAAGCCCAAAAGCCGGGTGCTGATCCACTCCGATCAGGGCAGTCAGTTCACCAGTATGGACTGGACTGCCTTCATACGGGCTCACAATCTGGAACACTCGATGAGCCGCCGCGGCAATTGCCACGACAATGCTGTAGCGGAAAGTTTTTTCTCATCGCTCAAGCGCGAGCGCATCCGGCGTCGAACTTACAAAACGCGCCAGGAAGCACGACAGGACGTGTTTGACTACATCGAAATGTTCTATAACCCGGTGCGCAAGCAGGTCAGGAACGGGATGCTGTCACCCGTGCAGTTCGAACAACAGCAGACTTTGAATGCTCAAGGCGTCTAGAAAACTAGGGGCTACTCAGCCCTTGCCCCGCCAGCCAGGCCCTGACCCCGGAGAGGACAGTTGAAGAGACATGAAGAGAAGGAGATCAGCATGTCTGAACACCCGACTGTCACCGTAGGCACCCGCGTCAGCACCATCCTGTACAACAGAGGCCGGGGCGTCGTGTCTGCGGTCCATGGCACGCCTCGTCCCGAGACAATCAGACGCCTTGCTGGCGGCTTCATCGCCGCGGGAGGCAATGCCAGCTTTGATATCGTCTTTGCCTGCGGGAGTGTCAGCAAGAAGCTGCCCGAGAGCATTCTGCATGGTGTGCAGTGGACGATCTTCCACGACGAGCCCAAGGCCAGCCCTGAGGAAATTGCGCAGCTGCACGCTCATGCCGAAGCGTGCCGCGCTGAAAAGCAGGCACAGAAAGATCAGGCTGAGGCGGCGCATGCGGCCGAAATCGAGCGTCTGCGCACCGCTCCTGAATACGCCCATCTGGAGCAGGGATCGGACCAGAGCGGCGTGCTGGCAGGAAAGAACATCCGCCGTCTGCTGAAAGCCGCCCTGCCAAAACACAAATTCCGGGTGCGCAAATCCTCCTACGGGTCCGTCTTGATCGGCTGCGATGCCCCGCTGGACGATGCGGCACAGAAGACTGTTGACGACATCAGAAAGCGGTTCAGATCGGGGTTCTATGATGCGGCGTCGGATTGCCACTCGAAAAGCCGGAGCCCCTGGCAGGACGTCTTTGGCAGCGCCGAATACGTCTTCTGACCCTACCTTACCCCTTCACAGTTCTTCAGGCCGCCGCGAGGCGCCCTTTGTCATATCTGGAGATCGACATGGCTTTCTTTACGCTCAGTGCTACGCCCGCCACCGCAAAGCGTGAGGGCTATTTCACCAGCACCACGATGGCGCTCATGTCCCATCTTGGTGAGCGCCGCACCGTCGAGGCGAAGTCGGTGGATGGCCTCAAGCCACTCATTCTGAGCTTCGGCCGCGACACAGCGCTCCAGCATCCCGGCAAGTCCTTCAAGATCATGATCACGGTCAATCGTGGCAGCCGCAAGCCGCGCGGCTTCGACGCGGCTTATGATTCAGAGGAGCTTGGCACCTCCGAATGGCTAGAGACCACGATTGCAGATCCGGTACCTCACGAGGGCACGCCAGGTGTGGCCTCATGGGGAACACGCTACACGCCATTCCGCATGGACGCTGCAGAGCCGCGCGAGGTCTCGCTCACCGAGGCCGAACGCCTGTCTGAGGACGGCCATCTCGGCTTCAAGGGGTGGGCCGCGGAAGTTGCCGCCACTCTCGAGACCATTGGCGCACCTGCGGCCGCCTTGGGCAGCGAGAGCCGGGACGCTCTGGTAGCGCGCTATCGCGCCCACCAGCATCCTGCCCTGGCCGCTGCCGTCCTGATCGCAGCTTCGCCAGCGGATCAGCTGGCGGCCTGAGGCCAATGCAGGGGAGCGGATGATGTCTCCCCTGCCAGATCCAACAGTTCAAAAGACGAGCGAGTTTTCCATGGTCGATGAAAGCCTTCTGCAGATCGAGACCTGCCTTCTGGATCGTCGCAAGGTTCATTTTGGTATCGCACCGGATGGACGCGTCTATCTGCGCGTGACGTCGTTCTGGCCGAAAGAAGCCGCCCAGCACTGGCATGGCCCTTATTCAGACCGACAGGCGGCCGAGACGGATTTTCGCGCACGGACGCAGCCTCCATTCGTCACGCGCACACAGATTACCGAGGCCAGTCGCCGCGGGGAGCATGGCATGGTCGAGGGTGTGCCGATGATCGTTCTGAGGCATCGCTGGACGGGCTACCTGACCCTTACGCCTTACCGTCTCGTGGAGGAGATCGGGCAGGGGGAGTGCGCGCGCCAAAATGGACACATCTGAACTCCGCGTCATCACGCGCCATACCCGTGCGACGGGAGAACAGGAAGAAGAGAAAGGAAAAGAGGCAGAGGGAGAGAGGGGCAGCACAGGAGGGCTGCGCTGGCAAAGGGTGGGTCTCCACGCGTCCTCGCCCTGACGGGCTCCGGGTCGTGGAGATCCCGCCGCTGCGCGGCGCCTGTGCCAGCGCAGCCCTCCTGTGCCTGTGCCGGAGAAGTCATCAGAGAAAAGAGATGACGGTAACAGGAGTGACCTTTCATGCAGATTTCCCAACAGGCCCTTCAGGACATCAAAGACGTTGCCGGACTGGCAGGTGGGGTCATGGGCTTTCTGGGCCTGGTCTTCGTCTTTACGTGCCTGCCGAGCTTTCTGGCTGGCCCGGTGCCTCATCATTACCTCGCATCCGCCGCCCATCGCAGCCACAGTCAGGGCTGAGCTTTTTCACCTCCGAACGTCCCAGAGCCCCGCCATCGAGCGGGGCTTTTGCATTTCTGATCAAAGGAAAATGACCCATGATCGTGACCTTCGACCGCGCGCTGATCGAGCGCCTTCTTGCCCATGCCGAGGCCGCGTCCGAGCACCGCGCCACGCTGACCCAGCTCTTTGACAAAAGCCTGCGCAAGCCCGGGCATGGCGCGCGTGAATGGGGCCTTCAGGAAGACGTCGATCCCACAAAGATCCCTGCGGGTCTGTGGCTGGTTGGCGATCACGGGATCTACATGATGTCGAACGGGCTTCCCCTTCTGCCGTCCGATGACGGTCAGAAGCCCAATCTGTGCGCGTATGCGCGCGAAGCGGACCCGGAACAGAACGCGGGCAAGGCTCATGACGTGAAACGACAGGCTTTTGGCGGGGATGACGGATGCGAGTTCCTGGACGCAGCGCTTGTGCGGCAGGCTCTCAAGCAGGCGTCAGGCGACACACTGCGCATGAACATCACTCCGGAAACCCTCGAATTTCTGGCCTGGCCGGCCGTCCTTGAAATCTTTCAGGAGAAGAAGAATGTCCGATGCGACGCGTGAAACGGTGTCTGCGGGTCCGCAGTCCCGCGATCAGATCTGGGCCTCGGCCGTTGCCGTGGCTGCTGACAGCGTGGAGCAGCTGCGGCGCTGCGATGTCGATCGCGTCGTCTCCCTTGTCGACGCGGCGGATCGTACCGCCCTGACGGGCTGGCTGATCGCGCGCCGACCCGAACTGGCAGGCGCGGTCGCGGAGGCGCTCTCCGCGCTCGCACAGGAGGCTCACGTATGAGCCTGCTGTTGCCACACCTGCGGCGCGTCCGCATTGAGGCCGAGGGCCTGACGGCCACTCAGTGGAGTTCACCGCAGGAGAAAGCCCAACTGGCCAATGCAATCCTCGCCTTTGTTGCGAAAGGATTGCCAGAGGAGGGGTTCAGCAAGGCGTTGTACCAGCGCGTCAGCCAGATGTGGGGGTTTATCGCCTGCTTTAACCGGGACGGCTTTGCGGGCCGGTATTTCTGCTCGACGCAGGGGCGTCTCGCCTTCCTCGATCAGATCGTCGCGCGCGGCGGGATCGGCGATCCCGCCTGGACCTGGTCAGACGTGGAAAGCCGGATCGCGGCTCTTCTGGTCGAGCATCAGGTGCTGGATCTGTACCGCGCTGAACTACGGCAGGAAACGCTCCGGGGCGAGCAGGCGCTGTTGCGCAGCTTGCTCGACCGTCACGGCGTACCGGCCGATCATGCAGGCCGCATTTCACTGGCTCCGGCGCTATCTGCACCTCTGTCCCGGCAGCAGCCTGTTCAGATGGGTCTGCTCTGACACGCTGTGCTGTCCGTGACGGCGCAGGAGTCCGGATCATCAATCAGTCCGTGGACGACCTCCCACCCGCCGAGAATATTCTGGGCTGTCTCCCAGGCGACGATCTCGGCCCGCAGTGCCTGCGCAAGATCGTCATAGATGCCGTCGCGTTGCTGATCTTCGATCTCGCGACGCTCCGCCTGTTCCGTGAGAGACCGTGCGTCGGAAACCCGGGCCAGGGCCCGACTGACCAGAAGGGTCAGCCAGTCAGACGCCATGTGCTGACGGGCTTCGCGGGTTTCGGGCAACGCCGTGGCTCCGAAAATCTGTCGCGCTCTCTCACGTCCGAACGCGCGGAGGCGCTCAACCTGTCGGGGCGGTGTCACGCCGCGGATTTCTGCAAGTGCCCGCAACTGCGTCTCGGGCAGGATTGCGTCGGTCAGCGCGTCCAGGGTTGGTGCGCGACGCCGCTCCTGTGGAAAGCGGATCACCGTGGCGGTCTGATCTGTCTGTGCACTCATCGGCGCCCTCCTTTTGTTGTGGTGCAAGCGTAAAGCGCACCACAAATAAAAGTCAACAAAAACAATGAGATACCGGCCTTATTAGGCCATCGCGAAAACCTCTTGGGGGCTGAAAGGAGACGCGCGGGAAGGAGAAAGAGGAGGGAGGGAAGGGGCTCTCATGGGGCAGGCGTCGCAGCAAGGGTGCGTCGCTCCGCTCCCGGCGCATAGCGCCGCCCTTGCCACGCCGTCCGCCCCACGAGGCTGCCGATCGGGAACGAAATAATCCGAGAGAGGCAGAGTATGTCCAAGCGCAGGAAAACGGATCTGACAGCAGCCCGAAAAAAGGCAGAAGTCTTCGGACCGGACACGGTTCTGTTCGCAGACCTCCAGATTGACGAGACGTTTTGCATAGGCGGTGCGGAGTTGTCAGGCGTGTACCGCAAGGTGCGACGCAATCATTACCGGCATAACGGAATGCTCTGTTTTGCAAGTGATGGGATGGCCGTGAAGCGCGCTCCCCTGCCTCGGACCGGGGACTGAGACCAGGCCTCCCGATCTCCTCCTTCCTCCACGAATATCTGGGCCGCAGTGCGGCCCGCATCCGGCAAACAAATAGAAAGGAACCGCACCATGCAGGTCCAGAGCGATACGCCCGCGTCCAGTTTTCTTCCCGTACTTGAAGCGCCTGTCTTTCACAGGGCGGTTTCAACAGGCCAGACCATTGGCCGCGCACGGCGCTTTTACGCGGAAGCAGATCATCTCGCTGACGACGCAAATGATGATTGTCTTGGAGCGGCGTTACGCGCCGCGCTGCGCCGTGATGCCAGCGCTGCCCATCGTTCAGCGCAGCGCACACTTATGAGTGTCTCCCATTGACGGGCGCGATCCTGCACTCACAACAGGCCGTGCCATCCTGCGCCGTGAGACAGAAGCCTTCGGGAAGAAAAGGATGGGCCATGCGACTGCCGATGACAGGGCTGACCCTGGCGAGCCTGCTATGGGCAGGCATAACCCACGCAGCGGCTGCAGAGTGCTCCGCTTTTGGAGGAGATAATCAGCTCCCGGTTCTGACTAACGCAGCGCTTGGGCAGAAGACCGTGCTGTTGTGCAATGACGCTTTTGCTGTGCTGCATTCGGGCATCAGTCATGGCCCGTTATGGACGGCCGAACACCTGACCGAGGAAGATCTGGAGCGCAGCATGCAGATTGGGCGGGTCGTCCGGTTTTTTCATGCCGATCCGCGTCTGTCTTTTGAAGACCGGGCCGAGCTGAGTGATTACCGTAGATCGGACTACGACCGGGGCCATATGGTGTGCTCTGCTGACGAGCCCAGCCTGCAGGCGCAGGAGCAGAGTTTTTCGCTTGCCAATGTTGTCCCCCAGACGCCTGAGTTGAACGAAGGCATCTGGACAGGCGTGGAAATGGCTGTGCGTCGTCTCGCACGACGAGATGGAGAACTTTATGTCGTCACGGGACCGGCTTTCGGAGCTTCGGTAAATACCATTGGTGCACATCAGGTCTTTGTGCCGGTGGCGACGTGGAAGGCTGTTTACGACCCCGCCGAAGACGGAGCGGGCGCGTATTTCTGTCAAAACACCAGCCAGCCCACCTGTACGATCATCAGCATTGGCGCGTTGGCCAAAGCGACCGGTGTGGATCCATTCCCGTCGCTCCCAGATGAGATCCGCCAGACGGCCATGTCGCTGCCCCGCCCTCTGAAAAGTCCCTACGCTGTCCGTATCCGGCCCGCCTCTGGCGGTCCTTTGCTGGAGACCACACCATGAGCTTTATTCCTTTCCTGGATGCAGGCGAAAGCGTTCAGATCGATGATCTGACGATCGAGAACGGGGCGGAACGCATTGCCGTGTACGGGCGCCTTGAAATTCGCAGGGACCGGATTGGCCTGCAGGATATTCAGGCGCTGAAGGCTCAGATCGACGCCATTGCGCACGAGCTAGAGGGATCGGCGCATCTCCCCGAGCGGGTGCGGAGCGCACAGCAGATGAGCGTGATGCCCAGTCCCTTCACGGATCGGAACTGTGCCTGACGGCTTGGGGGCTCCTTACGGGAAAGGTCTGGAGTGCCACAAGCCTCACTCCGGACAAGACGACCTTCCACCCCAGCTTCCTCCGCGCCCTTCGGTTGCTCCGTGCAGCCGGGTCCCCTGAGAAGGCATCCTGTCCTGCGCTGCGTTTGTGACGGACCTGAAAGTGTCGGGACGAAAGGCGTCGCTGCGCTTGCTTTCGCCCCTTTTGCCTCCGGCACGGGTCGAACGAAAGGCTTGTTTAAGTATTCGTTAAGTTTGTGGAGATGATGTTTGTGTGGCGCAAGGTCACGGCAAATAAAACCCTATAAAGCCGCAGAAAACAGCCGTTTTTACTTGCAATATTTGCGGATTTTTCCTAAATTAAACCCAGATGACAGGGGCGTTGAGGCCGGTTCTGACCGTTGCGCCGTCCCGAAACGAAAAGGATGACGATCATGGCACGCTTTGAGCCGTTCAGACTGTCTGATAGTGACCGGACCGACATCGTCAAAGGTGTCTCCTGTGCTCTGCTGCTTGAGCGCCATGGCTATCTTCTCGACAAGCCCGAAAGCACGCGCAACGCTCTGAAGTACCGGGCGGGCAAGGGTGAGACCATCATTGTCAACCATGAAGGCCGCGGCTGGTGGGATACGGGATCGGACGAAAAAGGGGATGTATTCTCCCTGATCCAGCGCCTGACACCCGGTCTGAAGTTTCATGAGGCCTGCACTGCGCTGGGACAGCTGGTGGGCCTTGCGCCGAAGGGGGCAGAATATGTCCGTGAGCGTCAGGCCAAAACGCCAGATGCTGCACCGGCTGAGCGCTGGCATGGCAAGAAGGAACTGACATCCGGCACTAAGGTGTGGGCGTACCTTACAGAGGAGCGCGGCCTTCCGGAGTGGGTTCTGCGTCGGGCCATCATGACCGGCTGCATCCGGGACGGCTATCACGCCGCCTGGTTCGGCCACCGGGATGCCAAGGGGACCATTTGTGGTGCGGAACTGCGCGGCCCGGACACCAAGGGGATGTGTCTGTCGGGTACGGTCAAAACGCTGTTCCGGTTTCAGCCCGGCCTTGCGCGCACGGTCCGTCGTCTGGTGGTGAGTGAATCCGCCATTGATGCCCTGTCCTATGCCGCCCTCGACAGTGAGCGCACGCGCGAAACCCTGTACTGCTCGACCGCAGGCGGCATGGGACCGGAGACGGTCGAAGCCCTCACGGCCGAACTGACTGAGATGGCAAAAGATCCGGCAGCCGTTCTGGTGGCCGCAACCGATAATGATGACGCCGGCAACCGCTACGCCGCGCGCCTTGCAGAGCTGGGCCGTGAAGCCGGTGTCCGTGTGATCCGCCGTATTCCCCACGGGGGCTGCAAAGATTTCAACGACGCCCTGAAGACTGTTGTGGCCGCCGCCCGCGCTGCCTGAGGAGAGACTGATGACGAATGACAAGGCACGACGGGAAATGGAGGCTCTGTTTCCCGGCCACGAAAAAAATGACGCCCTGAGAGCGGCTTTTCTGGCGCACCCCGACGCGGACCATTATCTGCGCCTGATGCCAGACCTCGGATGTCGCATTCCCTGGGCTCTGGTGGAATACGGTCCTGAGGGGGAACGGAGCCAGGGTCTCGTTGTTGGCGGACGCTGGAGTGCAGCAGGCTGGGATCTCTCCGGACGCATCGTCCTGTTCGTTCAGTCTCCGACCGGAAGCAGCAGGTTCCTGACCTGTCAGGCGGGAGAGCAGCAGCTTGTTCTGATCGGCACCGTTCCCGGAAGCACGCGTCATCCTGACCGTCCGGATGCCGTAACACTCCTGGGACATGTCGCAGAACTGACCGCCGCCTGGCATGCCGACGCCGAGACGACCCGCGTCTGGCATACCTGGGCCCTGCTGCACAATCAGCCGCCCTTTCCGCAGACCTATGCCGAGGTCGCATTCGGTAGCGACGTGTTGCGCGGCCTCATCGTCGGGGGAACGGTTCTGGCAGACGGGACGTGGGACTTCGGGCGTGAGTTTGATCTGATGGTGGAGCCGGACATGATCCTGAGCCTCGATGGCCGCCGTGCGAGCCGGTGCGAAGTTCTTCATGGCACCCGGGAGCAGGGACGTGGTCGTGGATAATCATCTCTCCGGACTGACTTCCTCCCAGGCAGAGGCCGCACGTCAGACGGGGCCCGTTGTTGTTCTTGCAGGTGCCGGGACTGGCAAGACCAAGACGCTGGTGGCTGGGATCGTCGATCGTGTCGTCAAGCGTCGCATGGCCCCGGATCGCATTCTGGCCGTGACGTTCACCAACAAGGCGGCCGGGGAGATGAAGACCCGCATTGCGGCGGCCCTAAATATCGCTCAGGCGCCGTACTGGGTGGGGACCTTCCATGCGCACGGACGCCGTCAGCTGCGGACCGACCCCGACATTGCCGGGCTGCGTCCGGGGTTCGACGTTTGTGATAGCGAAGACAGCACGAAGATCGTGCGCCGCCTTCTGGAAAAGGCGATTGAAGCAGGCGTCATGAATGCTGACGATGGAGAAACATTTCGCAAGCGTGTGAAGTCCGTCAGCTCGCGCATTGCCATGCTCAAGGAAAACATGGTGCTTCCCCCGGACGCCGTCACCTGGGTCGAGGGACGGATTGCGACGGATGCCATCACTGAGGGTGATGACATTATGATCTGGCGGGATGCGGCCGTCCTCTATCCTGCCTATCAGGCGATGCTGCGCGAAAGCAATCGCGCGGATTTTGCAGACCTGCTGCTATGGCCTACCGTGACAATGTTGCGGGATGAACGCTACAGGCGCGACTGGGCGGACCGGTTTGATTGCGTGCTGGCCGATGAGTTCCAGGACGTGAACCGGCTCCAGTTTCTCTGGCTGAAATGCCTGTCCAAAGACCACAACGAGCTCTTCGTTGTCGGCGACGATGCGCAGTCAATTTACGGCTGGCGTGGGGCCAATGTCCGGATTATCCGAAGCTTTCTCAAGGAGTTTCCGACCGGACGTCTGATTGCCCTGGAGCAGAACTTCCGCTCGACCGGTCATATCCTGTCAGCAGCCAATGCGGTCATCTCTCATGACACGAGCCGTTTGGAGAAGACGCTTTATACCGCGTCTGGAGATGGCGAGCCAGTGGATATTCTGCGGCATACCGGCAGTCAGGACGAGGCCTCCGGGATTGCCGCCGAGATCGGCCGTCGTGCTCTCGAGGGCGTGCCTTATGAGGAGATGGCGGTGCTGTATCGGTTCAACCATCTCTCCCGGTTGCTGGAAGAGTCTCTGCTGCGTGCGAAGATCCCGTATGAGCTGGTCAATGATACCGCTTTCTGGCAGCGCGCGGTGGTGAAGGACGCGCTCGCCTTCCTGCGTCTGACGTGTTTTCCGTATGAGCGGCAGTCAGACGAGGCCTTCCGACGGATTGTCAATCAGCCCGCCCGGGGGATCGGGGCCAAAGCCATGGCAAAATTCGAGCAGGTCGCGGACGATGAGGCAATCTCGCTTTATGATGCAGCGGAGCGCACGGTGCAGGGACGCACGGGCAAGGCTGCTGACAAGCTGCGCGGCTTCCTGGACGTCATTCTGAAAGGGGCACGTAGCGACGAACCAAGTCTGGGTGAACGTCTGAGGGTTCTGGTTGAAGAAAGTGGATATCTCGCGATGCATCAGGCGGCCGGGGAGGATGGACGCACGGCGCTGGAAAATCTGCACGAGCTTCTGTCGCTCGCCAACGAGTTCAGCTCGGTGGAAGAGCTGTTCGATCATGCGGCCCTCGGGTCGGAAAGCCGGGATGATGACAGTGTCGGTCGGGTGAAGCTGATGACGATTCATGGCTCAAAGGGCCTTGAGTTCGGGCATGTCTTTCTGATCGGATGGGAAGACACGCTATTTCCGTCACGCACGAACATTGACCCGGCTGAAGAACGCCGACTGGCCTATGTCGCACTGACCCGCGGCCGCCAGCGCGTCAGTGTGTCCTGGTGCGAGTTTCGTCGAGGAGAGCAGGCCAATCCGAGCTGTTTTATTGACGAGATCCCGCTTCAGGCGCGGCGGGACGGCTGGGGAAGGGATCTCAAGCGCCGTCCCGCGTTCCAACGGGGAACGGTTTTCAATCGGCAGGCTCAGAGAGAGGCGATGGGGTTTTGACTGAGAGCAGATCGTACCGGTAATGCCGACTGCCAAGGCTGACAACAGGAAGGTCAGCCTTGGCTCAATCAAGACTCCTGTTTCGCTCTTACCCATGCAAGAAACCCGGATATATCATCACTTGGTGACAGCGAGTTCGCGTAAAGCTCCAGCTCCTCGGCAGCGCGGCGAATTACCCCTATAACGAACGTCTCAGCGCCGCTTCGGCTCATCTCCATATTTGAATGGAGCGTTGAATATGTACCATGGAGAATTTGAGAACGATCACGGACGATCTGCTTTGCGAACTGCCTGGCCGTTACTACTGAATCGCTTGTGACGGGATCGTTTGGTTTCAGGCTGTAAAAAGTCAAAAGAATTGCCTCAACACGAGCTTGGCTCCCGCTGGTACTTTCTGCTTTCGTTAATACCTCTAGCGCCGTCTCAAGTTTTACAATAGCAACAGTATCAGTGTTCTCGGCGAGCGCCTCGTGCAGCCAGTAAGCCGCATCACACCATGCTCGTTCGAGCTTTGGGAGCTGATAATTGCCAGTTGCGAATGAATTCACGAGACGGCCGACAGCCTTAATCGCGGGTTTCGCATTTCGTAGAAAGACGGCCAGTGTCCCATCTCCAATCGGCATGCCAGGTTCTACGTTGGAACGTTTTGCGAAATAATACCCGTCCGCTTCCGAAATAGTCGTGCGGACTGTTAAACCTCTGTGTGTGTCCAGCGTACCCATGTTCCTCGTTCCAAAAGACGGGGAAACAGTGAGTTGAATGGCAACAACGGCCAACGCCGCTGACACATTGCCGATCTCTTCTGCCTTGGAACGCTCACATCCCTCGACAGAAATGCGAGCAAGCCAGTTGGCGCGGCCCTTCTTCATCACTCCAATCATCTTATCGAAATGTGAACGTCCCAACCAGTCATCTTCTCTCGGATAGAAATCACTGCGCTGAATGTCATCGATAAAGACGAAGTCGGCTGGCCCGATTGAAAACCGTGGCGCACGCCAAGGTGAAATTATGCAAGGGACAAATACACGCCGTGGCGTCGATAACCGGTCAAACCAAGTCACAAGTTGAGCCTCTATGGCCTCTACGTCGCGTGGCCCAATCGACGCCGCATCTCTGTTAACATAGTCCGCTAAAGCCTTTAGCAGTGCTGTGCGAATATCATACACAATCGTGCCGCGCGCCATCGCAGGAAAACGGCTGGCTACGTTTTCTAGAAAATCAAAAAAAGCGCTCGACGACTGCTTTAGGACAACTATTAGCCGATCTATCTCAGGCTGAGCTATGCCGATCTCCTCAACCTGAAGAAATTCTTGTGTAAGATGATCAGGCTGTATTGGCGGCAATATTCTTATACCAAGGATAACCTCGCGAAGAAGCGCAACCTCTTTTTGGTGTGGTGTCTGTCTCATCGAACTTCCTTTACTTGGCGCCCGGAACTGCGCCAAAAACGGTAGTGACCTCTCAAACGCATGGTTTCGGGGATACTATCAAGGTTGGAAACAGGCTTACCGCACCACGCCTTGATGGCTGTGACGGACGGGGTGTCGATTTTCGCGTGATAGGGGCCCTTCTTATGAAAAGGCGCTGTGAGCAGCTTGTTGCAGGCACGATGGGGAGGGACACTGTCGAAGGATCGGCCAAAACGGACCATGCGCCGCAAGCGGTGGTAGGCCTTCTCTTCCTGCGGATCGCGGCTGGTGTCTACCTTGAAGGGATGATGCCCAAGGTTAGCTAGTAAGCGGGGCGTAGCTACCTGAGCTTTCTTGTGACCTCTACGGTCAGAAAAGTGTCGGATTAGGGGAAGAGAATGGCACATTATAGGACACTAAAAACGGGCAAACACGCACGCAAGTCCTTCTGCGGCGCATAACCTTTATTCTGGCGGACGGGAGTGGGTTAGAGTCACATCCGGGAGGATTTGATCAGCCACGGCGAAGACTGAGTGAGTCGCGTGCGGGAATAAGAGACGTCATAATAGAGCAGGCAGGCTCGGCCTTTGCGCTATGAAGATCCGACGTAGAAGCAGATTCAGGCAGTCGTGCGTTTCATGAACGGATGTGCTGGTATTGTTCAAGGCACGCTTAAAACGCTGACCGATTAAGGTAGAGACCCCCCTTTCGTTTTCCTGCAAGACAACCGTGTCTATGCCGTGAGCCCGATCGAAAGGTTTCACGTCGATCTGGATGCGGACTGCCGTCCCGAGGGATCCACATCAGAGGGCCTGCTATCTCCGTCGGATGTTGAGGGTAATGCTGTAGTGAGGCGCGTTCCGACGCGGCGTTACAAGCTGTCAGATCTCGGGCTGATGGTCTGTAGACGTCAAGTCGGGTCTGTCGTTTCAAGCTCCTCCGGTTCATCCTCTGAACTGCACTCACAAACGCTGTCGTCATACTGCGCGGTATGACCGAGCACACACTTTCCATCGGGCAGTCAGATCTGCCCAAATCGTCCCTTTCTCTCTCTCTATCGTCCCCCTGGCTGCTTGGGGGCGTGGGCGTCCTCGCGACCATGCTCCTCGGCTTTGGCTGGCTTGTTTTTCCTTTCGACATCCAGATGGTCTGGACCATGCTTGCGCAGGCGATCCTGTTCTCCCTGGGCATCACCGTGCTGTTCGTCGACATCATGCGCCTGTGGAAGACGAAGGCTTTCATTCCGCGCTGGTATGTCTTTGTCTTCGTGCCGCTCTGGATCGCTATCGGACTGGTCAATCTCCAGAAAGCCTATGACTGCACGCGAGCGGCAGGCCAATGGTGACGTCGCCTGACCACACTCACAACAGCCTTACGCATAGTGACCGCGTGGCTATGGACGACGGGGCATCACAGTGAAATTTGGAGGTCATCAACCTAAGGCGCGGGTCTTTCGCAAGCTCAAGGCGGAGACGCAGCGTGAAGTCTATCAGTCCGTGCTTCAACACGTCCGGACCTGCCTCAACCGGGGGCCATATAATGTGCTCGAACTCCGCGCGAACCTGACTCCGGAGCAGGCTGGCGCATTGCCGATGGCGTTGACGACGCTGGCCCAGGCCGGTGAAATCGCGGCCCTCGGTCATAGTGTCTATGCCCGGGTGCCCTGGATGCCGGCGACACGAACCGTCAAGACGTCGCCGATCGAGGATCTTGTTTTTGCTTCTCTGACCGAACACGAAACAGCCGGTGAAATTGCGACATGGCTCGGCCTTGCCATTGGTCAGGTCCGGGAGTCCCTTGCAGCCCTGGAAAAGGCGGGATTGATCGAAGAACGACTGGATCCGCGCCGACCTAACCGCTATCGGATCGTTTCGCCACATATGGCCAAACACATCCGGCAGGGTGCGCAGGACAGGACGTTCACCGACATCGCTCGGCATGGCTGACGCATGACCGAGGCCTTGCGTTTGCGGGTTATCCCCCAAACCAGTGGACAGCGCTGTGGGCAACCACGGGCAGGACATGTGGATTCACGGTCCGTTCGTCCGGGGCACAGGCGTGCAGCGCTGTCGATCTCCGGTGAGCTCTCGGCAATCGGATGGGGGGTGCGTCAGGCGTCCCGTCGCTCCGGCGTCTCAAAGGACCGGATCCTGCGCTGGCAATCGGGGCAGGGTATTCCTGACCCGGAGTTTCTCAAGTGGCTCGCGGCTCTTGGGATGCTGCATCGCCGTCTGAGCCATCCGCTGGCACGGGCCGTTCCGCCCGTAGGCAACAGGCCTCCCCTGAATGGTTACGCGATGACCAGCGCCCTTCTGACCATTGGCTGGTCTGAACGCACACTTGCAGAGCGCCTCGGTGAACACCGAACCGCCCTTCGTCGCGTCCTTGAGGAACAGGGATATCTCCCGGAGCGGCAGTCCCGCTGGCTCGAAGCCCTGGCGGATGGTCATCGCGAGTTGCTCCGCCCCTTGCCTCCCATCTGCTTCTCACCCGATTTCTGAAAGGTTAATCATGTTGCAACGCGTATCCTTCCCCGATGGCTCTCAGGACAATCAGGGTGCTGTCGCAGGCGGCATCGCAGCCGATCGACTGCGATCCATCATCGAGCGGGTCGAACGCCTCGAAGAAGAGCGCAAGGCGCTGAGTGGTGACATCAAGGACATCTACTCCGAAGCCAAATCAGCCGGCTTCGATGTCAAGGTTATTCGGATGATCATCCGGTTGCGCAAGCAGGATCCTTCAGAGGTCGAGGAACAGGAAACTCTTTTGGACATTTACCGCCGTGCGCTGGGGTTCTGACACGATGCAGGATACGCCGCTGCGCCATCGTCTCGCAGAGACAGCCGGGGATATCCTTGTTTGCTGGCCAAGTGTGGGACTTCTCCTCTTCGCTTTCGTCATCCCCCGGCTTGGTGCCGTCATGGGGCCGGTCTTCATCGTCGCCGGTTGCCTGGCAACGATGATAGGGCCGGGAGCTCCCGAGATCGGGGACAATGGCCGCGACTACGGGTTTGAGCGCAGGCGCGGCATAATGTTTGCCGGACTTGGCCTGGTGCTCTCTGTGTTTCGTCTTTTGCCGGTGGGGTTCTGACTATGCCCCTTTTTTCGGCGGACTGGACCCCGACCCTGATTGCCCGTGTCCGATACCGGTCGACGGTGGGGCAGGCCCGCCCTGCTGAAACAGTTCTTCGTCGCGCGTCGGGTGTCAGGTTCCTAGCAGGGGTCAGTCTCTTCCTTCTGGTGAATGCGGCCGATGGATTTTTCGGTCTGGACCAGTTTGCAGGGCAGGGGGCCTGGCGCATGTCCGGGCTGGGTCAGCCCGTTCTGACGCTTTCGTTCTGGCAGTGGATGGCTCTGGCCTTTGGCACTGTCGGTCTTACGAAAGTCGCTGAAAGAACCGCAGGGATGGTGTCCGGTCATGGTTATGGCCCCAAGGCGCGGATCAAACTCTTCGTTGCGTGCATTGCCATGGCACTTGGCGGCCTCGTCCGCAGCATGATCCATCCGGGATAATCGGACTCACATTGGCCGCTCCTAAAGTGATCCTACACAACCGGCAGAGGGAAAATGCCTGAACTGCAGACACTTTTGAAAGAGGTCGTGAGACTGCCTGCGTCCTATCAGCGGCAGGGTCCGCCTCTTACTTCGCTCCTGGCACAGATTGCTCAGGGTGACGACGGACATGGGCAGAGGGTCGGGCGCCTCGCTGGTCTGCTCGGCCATCTGGCAGGGAGTGGACTTTCGTCCAGCTCCCTTGAACTGGCAGGCCGACTGCACGATGCGGGCAAACTGCTCCTGCCGGACAGCCTTTTACATCATCAGGGCGTGTTCAATGCCCGTCAGACGCTGGTGATGCGACAGCATCCATCCCTTGGTCTCGGAGCGCTGTTTCATCTGTCCGAAGATATTCCGACTGTCGTTCATGAGGCTGTCCTCCTGCATCATGAGCGTTACGACGGTGACGGCTATCCGTTCGGAATGAAGGGAAAATCCATCCCTCTGGCTGCGCGCA
Organism: Gluconobacter sphaericus; assembly: GCF_016757795.1. Classification (GTDB taxonomy): domain Bacteria; phylum Pseudomonadota; class Alphaproteobacteria; order Acetobacterales; family Acetobacteraceae; genus Gluconobacter; species Gluconobacter sphaericus. Next base: position 27,298 of record NZ_CP068420.1, read on the forward strand.
TCATCGGCCTCGCCGATGTAATTGATTCCCTGCTTTCTACCCGATCCTACAAGGCAGGATGGTCGCCGCGTCAGGTGAAGGCCTTTCTTCAGGAGCATGCGGGCGGCGCGTTTGATCCCGATCTGGTGGGGCATGCGCTTACCTTCTTTGATGATTTGCTAACCATCCGTCGTGGGGTTGCGCAGCCCGTTCACGGGTATCAGCCCGTCCCCGGCCAGTCCCCCGTAACATCTCGTAGCCTCAAAATTCGAAACGAGACACCATGATGCCTCTTACTCTTCCGCCCGCAGCTAACACCGCCCCGTCTTGCACGGAGCGCCTGAAGCTTCTCGCTGACGTTGCCGACCGCCTCTTTACAGAAAAGCGGAAAGAGGAGGGTCTGTGCGTGATTGAGGCACTCTATGTTCAGGCGGATGTAGCATTGTCCGGGCGCCAGCTGCCGTAGGGTCGAGGACCGATTTGAGGCGCTCAACCGGTCTGAAATACGAGGTTGGATAACTGACGTCCTTCTGGAGGGCGTCAGTCAGATGTCATCATGTCGGTAGGCTGCATGGATCTTGAGCATCATGTTCGTGGTGTCGAGGACAATTCTGGACAACGTCGTCATTTGGTGCTGGAGCTCCTTCTATCTGGCAAGTGTCCCTTTAAACATCGCACTGATGTCTCCGGCATATGACTGTATGATTTCTAGAGTTTCCTGCCCTGAGCGGGCAACGCCTTCACAGTCATGAGCCTCCTCGTCTCTGAACTGAGGCACTCCGGGATGGAATATGGTTGTCGAACGGCAGTCGGGGCGCTCTGAGCCCCATGGGCCAGTGCTCAAGGCAAAATGAGATCCCCGCCAGCGCGAGGCCGGGAGGGTCAGAAGAGAAACGGGGCCAGCCACAGGCCGTCTGGCCGCCACAATGGTCCGGCCGCACGCGGCCCGCGCCCTGGAGGGCGCGCCATTGTCCCGGCCAGCCGTCTGCGCCGGCAGGAAAGCATCCAGAAAATGAAAAAGGATGTTCTCCATGGCTACTCCCGTCATAACAGTCTTCACGCTCACCGGCCCACAGGACCGTTTGCGCCAGATTGCCAGAGAGCGCGCCTACCGGACCTGCGCACCCGAACACATGACGTGGGAGGATGAAACAACACTCGTGATGACCCTCGAAAGCGGGATCGGGACCTCATTTCTTGGTCATGGGCTGGGGTTGTCTGACGAATATCCAGACGTCAGCATCCGGGGAATGGAGTATTTCGACTGCTTCGATGATCCGGCCTTTGCCAAATGGCAGGGCGGCGAGCTTGTCTATGAAGCGGATCTCATCACAGTCTTCGGAATCCTCTTTCCGACTGACGCCACAAAAGACTGGCCGGGATGTAGCGCCAGCTTCTGGCACAGGTCTCCGCCTCTCGCGACTGCCATAGCCGAGAACTGTCCCCACTTTGACCTGATGCCTTTGCGCCAACTGGCAGGACCGGTGCCGCGATGGGTTGAGACAACGGACGCCTTCGCTACCCTTTTCCTTCGATTGCCCTCAACACCAGATGCGCAGGATGGCGTTGGCGTGATCTTCTATCCGGAGATCGGCAGGAGCACCCTGCTGACCGGGATCGACCGCTTCGGTGGCGTCGCCCGGTTCCGGCGTCAGTCCTATGGGCAGATCAGCGCACAGTGCCCGGAACTGCGTGATGTCCTGCGGGGCTGGTGGAAGGCAAGCGAAAAGAAAAGGAGGAAAGCGCGCCAGGAGCGCAGAGTTTTGAGAAGGAAGATGAAGAAAGCAGAGGGGGAGAGAGGGGATAGAGTGTTTTCTTTCTTCGAGACTGACCCGTGGGTGATGTGAAGGGGAGGCGAAGAGAGGATCGGGGCGGCCCTGACGGGTTCGTTCGCCCTACTGCGCTAGGCTCCTTCGTCGCCAAGCTCCGCGTAGCCCCGACGTCCAGCCGCCCTCAGTCGGGCGTCTGAACCTCGGGTCTGGCCCTTTCGGGTACGGCTTACCCGCATCCTTTTCCATGAACGGGCGGTCCTGGTCTGAGGGATCTGTTCGTGAGACGGCTCCTCAACCTCCCCGGCCAGTCCTTCGGACCGTCCGCGGAGGCATGTTTCATGGAGGTGGCCTCGCATCCAGCGTTCAGTCTGACAGTCGCCGTGCCAGTCCGTAAAGCCACTGCGCGACCCTCGGCTTCAGGTGTCAGGCCCGCATCTGCTGCAGGGCCGCACGCGGTCCCGCATCAGACGCAAACCAGCCCCCCCTTGCTCAGGACGCTCCGGGCTTGACGGCCTGTCCCGTCGCCCGTCTTGGCCCGTGGCAGGATGGGCTCAGGAAAACGCCACCTCCCTTTCACTCTCGTCGTCGTCGGCGTGCTCGCCGCACGGGCAGGATGGGTCTAGGAAAACATCAAATGTCTATTAAGTATTCAATAAGTAAACCTTCAATTTTGGAGAGTTTATTTCCTCGAAAACGGCGGTTTCCTGCGGTTTTTCGTTGACCGTGAGCAAGTAACAACCTAATATCTATTCATGGACGGAGGCAATAACGCCGAAACAGTCCAGTTGATACGTTCCCTATTTCTTGGAGGCTCTTATGGCTGGTTCCGTTAACAAAGTCATTCTCGTTGGCAACCTTGGTAAAGACCCCGAAGTCCGTCATACGCAGTCCGGTTCCAAGATCGTGAGTTTTCCTCTGGCGACGTCCGACACATGGAACGATCGCCAGAGCGGCGAGCGCCGTGAGCGCACCGAATGGCACCGTGTCGTCATCTTCAATGAGCGGTCTGGTGACGTGGCGGAGCGGTTCCTTCGCAAAGGCCGCAAGGTCTATATCGAAGGCGAACTCCGCACCCGTAAATGGACAGATCAGGGCGGTCAGGAGCACTACACTACAGAGGTTGTCATTGACCGTTTCCGGGGTGAGCTGGTGCTGATCGACAGCAACCGAGGCAATGGCGATGAGGGCGATGCCGGCTTTGGTGGTGGAAACGGTGGCGGCCGGTCTGGGGGATCGTCTGGCAACGGAAACCGCAATGCGGGCTGGGACGCACCGGGCGGGAACGACCTCGATGACGAAATTCCATTTTGAGGGCCGGGGGGAAGGGGCATAGCGTAAGATGAACAAAGACCGCCTCATGGCGCTGCTGCCCCCGCCGCAGCGCTCCAAACACAAGGAAGACCGCTACAAGGCGATTGCCAGCGTCCTTCAGACATTCGCCCTCAGCGCGTGGGGGCTCGGCATCGTGACCCCACTCATCTCCGGGACAGGACCGTTGACCCCCATGCGTGCCGTCACCTGCTTTTTTCTGGGAGCCGCGCTTGAGGCAATTTCTTTGACTTTTCTGGCCTATATCCCCTATCCTGAGGAGAAGACGGAGGCGAAAACCAATGGATAACGTGACCCAGAGTATCCTGTTTATTCTTCTTCCTGCCGCTGTTTTCACCATCGGTCTGGGCCTTGCGATCGGACCGATTGCCACCCGGCTCGCAAAGTTGCGAACGTCCCATCAGTGACACCGACAGGCGGCCTCCGGGCCGCTTTTTTTTGTCCGCTCGCCCGGTTTAGTCAGGCGGGCGCGCCTCGACGGCGCGAGCTTTGATGCCCCCAGTGCTCGCCCCCCACAGGGGGGCTGCGCCAGGACAGCAAAAAAGACTAGACTGGCTCCATGTCTCGACAAACCGTCATTCGCATCAGTGCGCTGATCATTCAGGTCGCCATTCTTCTCCTGATCTGGCAGGGCTTTCTGCATCCAATCCGGGGAGGCCTGCTGGTACTTGCCGTGGGTGGGGGTGTGTTCTTCCTAACGCGGGACTCTTCCGGCGCAAATCAGGGCCGTAGGTAGAAAAAGCAAAGGAAGGGTCGGGGCGGCCCTGAAGGGTTCGTTCACCCTATCTCACTAGGCTCCTGCGTCGCCAAGTTCGACCGAGCCACAGCGTCCAGCCGCCCTCAACCGGGCGTCTGGACCCCGCGTCTCGGCCCGTCCGGGTAACGGTTCACCCGCATCCTTTTCCATGAACGGACGGTTCTGGTCTGGCACGTTCGACCGTGAGACGGCTCCTCGTCCCTCCCGAACGGTCCTGAAGGACCGCCCGGGAGGGCCGTTCCACGACAGCGTCCTCGCATCCAGCGTTCAGTCTGACAGTCGCCGTGCCAGTCCGTAAAGCCTCTGCGCGACCCTCGGCTTCAGGTGTCAGGCCCGCGTCTGCTGCAGGGCCGCACGCGACCCCGCATCAGCCGCGGGCCAGCCACCCTTGCTCAGGACGCTCCGGGCTTGACGGCCTGTCCCGTCGACCGTCTTGGCCGGTGGCAGGATGGGCTCAGGAAAACGCCACTGTCGTTCCACTCTCGTCGCCGTCAATGTGCTCGCCGCACGGGCAGGATGGGTCTAGGAAAACGACAGGTCTTCATAAAGTAATCAAGTAATCTTTTTACTTGTCATGCAAAAATAAAGCGCGTTTTATGGCAGTTTTTTGTGCTTTTTCTCTTGTCATGAACGGCCGGAAAGGCTATCTTTTACTTGTCGAGAGGGATTGGCCCTCAAGACAAAGCGCCCCGAACGGTGTCCTACCACCGAACGGGACTTCGCTAGACTAGAAAGGCAATTTTCATGTCCGACGCATCCAACACAATGTCCCAGAACGCTTCTCAGGGCAACTATTCCCCCGCCGCTGTTCGCCGCTTCAGTGAAGCACAACGGCGCACCAAGGCTCTTGCCGCGCCGTCTCTGGCCGACATTCTCCGTCTTGTTCCCTCTGACGACCAGATGTCAAAAATCGTGCCCGCGTTCGGTGTCGAAGCGGGTGACGTTGACGAGCTGACCGGGGCAGGGTCCAACATGGTGCGCGAGCAATACGAACTGATGTTTCCCATCCTCGTGACCCACATTCGGGGCGAGCAGAATTTCAACGGTCTGCGGATGCACCTTGACCGCGTGGTGGATGGCCTCATCCGTTCCGCCTATGGCGCCGCGAACTTCTACGAAAACCGCCGTATGATTGCCATTGACGCGGCTGACAGTTTCAAGAACGCCGACCGCGACGAAGACCGCTTGGGCGTGGACGGTGGAGAAAACCGCGTGGACGGCCTGCGCCGTATTGCCGCCGAGAACGGCGCGAAGGCATACGCGCTGGCCTGCGTCGCTTCTGGCGCATGCGCTGCCTATGAAGAACTCATGGGTCAGGCTTGGAAGCCTTACACCCGCGACAATGGCCGCAGCCTCTCCCGTGACGTTGCCGCCGTTCAGGCGGACGCCATGGGCTTCTAAGGCAAGCCCGCCGCGCCCACAGGGCGCGGCCTCTTCCTGTCCCTCTGCACATTGAAGAGCGACCAGCCCTGCCCGGTCGTGGAGCCTGTCCTATGTCTCACGCACTCGCCCCATATGTCCCCGATGCCAGCGCCAAGAGCCTCCCCCTGAGACGGCTGGAGCACCTTGCGCGGGGCTTCGCCATCGCGGACGCCCTCATGACGTTTCTGGAAAATACCCGCTTCGATTCCAGCATCGAGAAGGCCGCAGAAGAGGCGCGCGCCGCTGGTGCCACCCCTGACGAGATCCGGGCCGCGTCGAACGGCCTCGCCTGATCGGCCTCGGCCAGGTCCACACACGCAAAAGGCGGCTCCCTGGGGAGCCGCCTTTTTTGTTGTCCGGTCAGACCGCGCCAAAATGGACACAACCGCGCAGGCGCGGCTGTGACGTATGTTGCGTCAGGGCTTCGCCCTGGAGCGGGTACGCAAGAGCCTGCTCAGGACTTCGGCAGGATCGGCGGCGGGACGATCTGACACCATGATGCGCCCTTCGTGTCGAACGCCTGATGCTCCTCGCAATAACGTCCGACCTGCGCTGCATAACCGTCATACGTGTAACCAGAGGCAAAGCCGAGACCGATAAGGACCGCACCGGCCAGCGCCATCCGTACATAGGCGCGCCATCGCGCTTCCTTGTAAAACTGGCGCTCATGCGTCGGAATCTCTGTCCGTAACTGATCGAAAACCTTGTCGCGAAGTTCCGACGTCACGCCAGAGACAATCCGCCCGAGAGTGGCCTGTAATTCGCGGTCTCGAAACAGTTCCTGTTTCTCGATATTCCGCTCCGCGACTTCCCCCATCTTTTCAACCTGCCTGCGGCTTTCGATGTACTGGTCCCGCAGAGTGCTTTGTTCCTGCTTGGCCATCTCGATAATGCCGCGGGCCTCTCCCCTGAAATCCTGCATTTCAGAGGCGCATGACAGCACAACCCGCGCAAAAGCATCCATGCCCTTGCGTTGGGCTCGGATCCACCGCCCAAGGGGAGAATGTTCATCAATGCCATCAAGCCGGGCCGCTTCTTCCATCAACCGACCCGCCTCGGCCAGTCCGTCAAAAGTTGCCTTGTCTGTGGACTCACTCATGTCGTCAGGACCTCAGTATCGTACAGCGTAATCTTCCGAAGCCCCATCCCCGTGCCTTGTTCAGTGGTCCAGCTCCGGACATGCGATGCACGAATAAGCAGCTGCATGCACATGAACGGCGTGGCCTCATGGATCAGGTCATTGGCCAAGGATTGGAAAAGCTCCCAGTCTTTTGACGAGAACAGAGACACATCCTGAGGGAAGGCCTGCTCAGGATTATTTTTGTAGAGCGGGGAGGGCATCGCCCCGAAATGGCTCATCAGAGCCGCCGCATCCTTCGGGCTTGCCTCAACATCGAAAGCCGTGAGGGCCTCGGGAGGAAGATCGGGCTGATGGGCGTAGTGACTTTCATCGCCAAAAAAGAGTGGCGTGTCCGGTGCAGCGCAGTCGTCCCGAAGATCGAACGTCAACGAGACAGGATAGACTATGGCCATGGGTCTGCCGTGTAGTTTCATGCGCGGACGATAGTCCGCGTAGTGCAGCATCCCGCGTTGCCCCGACTGATCCGCAATCACCAGAAATCCACACCGGGTCGGCACTCTGTTTTTTCGAAGCGGCGGAAGCCGCTCCGTTCCGTTGGGTTCCCACTCCCAGAACGATACCCCCACCGGAAACCGGATGGTTGAGAGGGTGCGGATGGTGACGCCGAGATCGGTCACATCAAGATGCTCAGCTTCCCCCACCGCATTGTAACAGACGAAGTGTTGCTCTCCGTCAGCGAGGAGGTCGAGAAATCTCCGGTTGCCAATCCCTCCAAAGGGATTGGCGCCTGTTTTTAGCCGGTCGAGCAGATCCGGCTCGGATTTGCGGCTCCTTCTCATGGCAGCCAGTCTTCAATGCCCGCATCCGAAATGTTTTCCTCGATTTTCTCCAGCCAGTTTTTGACAAGCCACTGGCGCATCGGGCCGAGGGGCGTTCCGTCCTGTCCCGGCTTACCCGCGGCGGCGTCATGAAAGGTTAGGCCACTCGCCAGCACTTCTTTCATGCAGGATAGCTTTGGAATCCGCAGAAATTCTGTTTCCATCCCCGCCACGTTCATAAGGCGCTCATCGTTCATGATCGGATTGAAAATAGTGTCCGGCTTATGTCCGGCTGGAACGGTCCATTCGTTGAGGACGATGATGCCACGGCGGGGCCGGAACTGACCGCTGGCCCACAGCTTTTCAAGATAGGCGATGTCACCGGGCTGGGAGCCACACATGAACAGGCCTGTTACCGGAACACCGACGGCATCCGCTGCACCGATGATGTCATCTTCGGCCGCCCATTCCTCCAATGTTCTGTCACCACCCCCAATGTCGATTAGCAAGGATGATTGGCGCATCGCCGCTTCGTTGAAACTGTTGGCAAACCACTCTTTCAGGTGGCCGGCTTCTTCATTCGAAGGGCAAGGAAGCCCGTGAGTTTTATAAATCTCCTTGAACAGGGAAATGCCGGGGTTACGAACATCTCCGTCCCCCAAAAGAAGAGGTCGCCCCTGAAAAATGGCCCGCTCCGCAAGCGGAGCGAGGCAAGTCGTTCCACCGAGATTTCCACGTCCGGCCTTGATCAGGGAGCGTAGTTCGAGAGACTTCGTAATCGCTTCATGCAGCTCAGGCGCTGAAAGGCGTTTTGGTTTTTCGGTCACATTGGATTCCTGACATTGAATGATCCGCCAGAGACGGCTCGATCATTTTCCCAGATCCCGTTGTGAGTGCAGACAGCGCAGGTGGACGCGGACTAGCGTCCGATCTTCATTTTTAAAAGACAGAACATCGCTTTGAGAGGTTTACTCCGTTCGCGCGGGGGGATGACCTCAATCATGGGTAGGCAGGCAAGTGCCCATTCCCGGTCTCTGTCAAAGAAGGATCGGCGCGGCAGACCCGGCATCTGCTCGAAGTCGAGTTTGCCCTCGGGAGTTCGCCCAGAAGCATCAAGCGGCATGAGGGCTTCAAGTGGCAAATCCTTCGGCATTCCTGCGGGACGTGGACCAACATAGGGCGGTGGCAGAGGAATATCCTGATCCCTGCCATAGCGTGGCGCCTGTTTTCTCATGACAATGAACTCGGCCACCCTCCCGATTTTCACGGCAGGTGCGGCCTCACGTTCTTCTGACGGGGCGGCGTCACTCCGTACGTCTGAGGTCGTTTCGGGATAGAGGACTGAGCGGCTACGATCGCGGGCGTCCTGTAACTGCTTTTCCCGCAGATCCGCGTCAGCTTCTGCCATGCGACGGTTCAGTGTCTCCCGTCCATCCGCATCATCTGATTTGTGTGCCTGAGAGGCAGCGCGGGCCACGGCACGAGCCGCAGAAGCCTTGTTGCGGGCGTCTTCTTGTGCGCTGTGCATGGCACTGACAGCTTTGCGAACACGATACCACGTACTGCGGACCGTGGCAGGCTTCGGCGGCTCCCCATTCACGTTCATCAGGCCAGCGGATTCCGCTGCTTCGCTCATCTTCTGCCAGCGGACTTTCTTACCTGTGATGGCCTTCGACATCGCCTCGTAATTGTTCGTCATCCACTGGTACAGCGGCGAGTGTGCCCACGTTCCGCGCTGACAGCCCAGCAATGCGGTGAACATTGCGCCGTCGGTTCCCCCCATCGCCATCGCTGCACTCATGTCTACGTCCTTCCTCGTTGAGCTACGCCTAGCACCAGCGGCGCATCGTGTCAAAGATCGTGCCGTGACCGCTGCGCTATCGTCCTAAGATCGAGGCAAGATCGTTGCAGGTTTTTTCTTTTTCCATACACAAATGCAAACTTTCAGTTTGCGCTTCGCGCCACCCTGCGGGTGTTGCATCCGGCGGGGCAGGGTTTGACCCGGGCTGAAGACCTCTCATCGCATTCTGCTCTGCCAAATATGTTGTTCTGCACTACGACAGTGCGCTACATTAATGACGTTCTGAATGTATGGAGTGTGTCATGGCATCCCCCCTTTCGATCCGTCTGGACGAGCGGTTGCGCACCGACCTGGAGCAGGAAGCAACAGCACGCGGTATTCCTCTGAGCCAACTCATCCGTGATCTTCTGGAGACAGGGGCAAAGAGTGCGCGCCGAGACCGTATCCGCAGGGACAGTGCGCGTGTTGCCCGCTACGTCGCTGCGACGCCTTCCGCCCAGGCGCTTTTTGAAGAGGCTGGCGGAACCCATGGCTCCTGATCGGCCGGTCGCCATGGCAGCGATCTTCTCGCCTGGAGAAATTGTGCTGGCAGACTGGCGTGGAGATGCGCTGCCGAAGGAGCCCAACAAGCGTCGGCCGGCTGTTGTTGTCGAAGACGACCTCTTTCCGCCTGAGTGGCCGAACGTGATGCTTGTGCCGCTGACCGACGATGAGAACCTCGTCATTCCGGATCTGGCAGTACGGATCGACCCAACATCCGAGAACGGTTGTTCTAAACCCTGTTGGGCAGTCAGTGCTCTGCTCACCACCACATCCAAGCAACGTGTCACCGTGACAGGCAGCAAAGTGAGATCTGATCAGCTTGCTGCCATCAGACGTCAGATTGCGCTCCTGGTGGGATGCGACGGCTAGGCTCAGGACCCATTGATTTGATTGTGGAAATCTGATTCAGGCTCTGCGAGGAGACTGGCAATGAGCGACCTGTTTTGGCTGACGGATGAACAGATGGATCGTCTGCGGCCCTTTTTCCCAAAGAGCCACGGCAAACCTCGCGTTGATGACCGCCGAGTGCTGAGCGGGATCATTTTCGTGAACCGCAATGGGATGCGCTGGCGTGATGCGCCACGGGAATACGGCCCCCACAAGACGCTGTACAACCGTTGGAAGCGTTGGAGCGACATGGGCGTTTTTATGCGGATGATGGATGGCCTGTCTGCCGCGAAAGCCGAGCCTCAGACCATCATGATTGATGCGACGTATCTCAAGGCGCACCGTACGGCTTCAAGCCTGCGGTTAAAAAGGGGGACCCAGGGCGCCTGATCGGCCGCACCAAAGGTGGTATGAATACCAAGCTGCATGCGGTCACCGATCAGAACGGACGACCGCTGAGCTTCTTCATGACGGCAGGACAGGTCAGCGATTATACCGGTGCCGCTGCCCTGTTGGACAGTCTTCCTGCAGCACAATGGATGCTGGCGGACCGGGGTTATGACGCCGACTGGTTCAGGGACACCCTGGAAGAGAAAGGGATCAGGCCCTGCATTCCGGGGCGAAGATCCCGCGGAAAACCAGTCAAATACGACAAACGAAAATATAAACGTCGCAACCGCATCGAGATTATGTTCGGAAGGCTCAAGGACTGGCGGCGGGTCGCAACCCGCTATGACAGATGCCCGACCGCCTTCTTCTCAGCCATCTGCCTCGCTGCAACCATCATGTTCTGGCTATGAGTCCTGAGCCTAGACAGAAAATACCAAAAATTGTCGGTATCGGGGGCTGCGTGTCCCCGCAACCACTTCCATCATAAATCACTCACAATCTGCTGCTGACGCAGATGTTCTCGCGTCATTTCAGTCGCTTGCGCGCGTCTCGATCCTCGAAAGAGGGCCGGGCGATCTCGCGCGTCCACTCCACGCCATGGCCAACAGGGCCGCCTCAACCGGTTTCTCCGATCGTTTTCAATATTCATCGAAGGAACCAGATCAATGTATGAAGATCAGGAAATGCGCGAGGAAATCCGTGCCCGCATGAAGGGCCAGATACGCTTCAATGTCGCCACCGATAGAATCGAGGTGATCGTCGGGGAGCCAGACGAACTTCTCCGGTGGGAGCCGATCAACCGACTCACCATGCTCCAGCATCTTCCATTCACGGTGGTGGAGAGGCTTTGGGACATGTTTGCCGACGCGGCAGGGTCGGGGTTCTATGCCGAAGACCGGCTGGCCGGGGTGAAATTCCTCGGCTTACACCGAGTGGCAGAGTATCTTGAGGAGGAAAAAGGCATCCGGATTGACGTGCCCCCCTTTTTGTATCCACTCAAAAGGAGAGTTCTCGTTTTTTATGGCTTTGGGTTGATTGGATGACAAGGGTCTCGGGGGTATGCCCCCGAGACCCTTGTCTGGCGATCTGATCCGGTGTCCTGCCATCCAGTTGGGAATGGGGACGCACTGTATTGTAGTCTTCCCGCCAGTCAGCCAAAACATGTCGCGCATGGCTGAGGGAGGTGAACAGCGTTTCGTTGAGGCATTCATCCCTTAATCGGCCGTTGAAACTCTCGACAAAGCCGTTCTGCTGCGGTTTCCCCGGGGCGATATAATGCCATTCGATCTTCATCTCATCGGCCCATTTCAGGATGGCATGGGATGTGAATTCCGTCCCGTTGTCGCTGACAATCATGAGGGGTTTGCCATATCGCTCCACCAGAGCCGTCAGTTCCCGCGCCACACGTCCATCTGATAATGAGGTGTCAGCAACCAATGCCAGGTTCTTGCGACTGAAATCGTCGATGACAGCCAGAATGCGGAACCGGCGGCCACAGATCAGGGCATCCGAGACAAAATCCAGGCTCCAGCACTGCCTGGGTTCCTGAGGGATGGTCATGGGAGAACGCGTCCCAAGTGCCCTCTTGCGGCCACTCCGATGACGGACTTTCAGCCCTTCCTCCTGGTAAAGGCGGAACAGCTTCTTGTGATTGGGGCTGAAGGCTTCCCGCGCCAGAAGATACCCCAGGCGGCGATAGCCAAAGCGGCGGCGTTGGTCCGCCAGTTCCCGCAGGCGCTGGCGCAGGGCAGCATCGTCCGCTCCGGTAGAAACGTACCGCGCGACACGCCTGGCAACACCAACAAGCGCACAGGCACGGCGTTCACTCCGGGCCAGAGCCTCCCGTATGTGTCGGACCGCCTGCCGTTTCGCGACAGGCGTCACCACTTTTTTCCAACGATTTCCTTTAGGGCCGCATTATCCAGCATGGCATCCGCCAGAAGACGTTTCAGGCGGCTGTTTTCATCTTCCAGCGCCTTCAGCCGTTTGGCTTCCGATATTTCAAGACCACCATAGCGGGTCTTCCATTTGTAAAACGTCGCATCACTGATCCCGTGTTTGCGGCAAAGATCAGAAACCTTCAGCCCAGCCTCCTGTTCCTTCAGGACCCCTATGATCAGCTCTTCCGTAAAACGACTGCGCTTCATTCGTCCGTATCCTTCTCGATCGGACTCTACTTTTAAATGGTTACATTTTCGGGGGGCACGTCAGCTACACCGAGCGCCTTGTCGACGCCGGGATCGAGCCCTCGGTCGGCAGTGTCGGAGATGCATACGACAACGTCCTGGCCGAGACGATCAATGGGCTGTTCAAGGCCGAGGTGATCCACAGGCGTGGCTCATGGCGCTCGTTTGACGCCGTGGAATACGCCACTCTCGAATGGGTGGACTGGTTCAATAACCGACGCATCCTCGAACCCATCGGCAACATCACGCCGGCCGAGGCCGAGCAACAGTTTTATGCCGCTATGGACCACATCCCCATGGCAGCCTAACTTAAGAAAACCAGTCTCCGCCAATCCCGGGGCGGTTCAGTCCGCTTAGGGAATCTTACGCTGCACACCGGACAGTCCGCTTTCCCCCAAGTCAGTCGCAGGCCAGAGAAACGATTGTAAGCCTGCGTGAAACTGATCGTCTCTTGTAGGGAGGCCAGAGACAATCAGACTGTCCTTCCGGGAGTAAATTCTGTCCGTGCAGAGCTTCTGTGGAACACATCTGGAACGGACCTTTTCGGGTCTTTTTTGGGCATCCTACCCTATGTCCGATAATAAGAATTAACGGACATAGGGGGGAAGGAGGGGGCGCGTTTTGGAAAAATTTGCAAATTTAACCTAAGACCGATTTAACATGACTTCATGCCTGTCTTCGCTCTCTTTCCAAGCCTGTCTCGGCTCACACTGAAAGCCACCTTTAAGCCCTTTGATGTGAGGGCACTGATGCTCCATGATCCTGCGCCGACGATGCCGTGATGTTGTTGCCGACCCGTACGACGCTTCAGGTCTCTGACGTAGCGATCGACCTGACCGCGGCATCGATAACCATCGGTCGTCTCGATCAGCGGCTCCAGAATCATCCCCTGAAGGAGGCCTTTCTCTATCGCGCCCGTCTCGACGCTGTCCGGGCCCAGGCGCAGGTGGAGGGATCGAAGAACCGTTGATTGATGCGCTTGTTTCGTGATTTCAGGCTTTTGGCGATTTGATTGACGGTTTTCGGGAGAGCTTTCGATCTGCGTTTTGAGCAGATCGAGTGCTACCCCCCGCTGGATGGCTACGCGCTCGCGCTGATCCGCTCCAGGAAGAGGAAGCGGCGCATGTTGTAGACGATATTGGCGAGCCCGATCCTCATGGTGGCCCGGGTGATACCGACAGTTCGGATGAACAGTCCCGTCTGCGATTTCTGATCGGCGAAGACATGCTCGACACGGGACCGGATTACGGACTTTCCTGCATTGGAGCGCTGGATATGGCGTGGCATGGGCTTGAGATGCGGCTTTTTCCTGTGAACCTTTGAGACAAAACCCTGCTTTGCCATGAAGTCTTCGTTGGCTCTGGAGCGATACGCCGTGTCTGCCCAGACGCTTGAGGCCGTATTGGTGTTATCCAGCAGTCCTTCTCGCAATCGCGCACCATCACTGGCGGCGGCATCTGTCGTCTTCCATTTGCGGATGAACCGGAACTTCCGGTCGATTGAAATGTGAGATTTGTAGCCAAAGAACGGGATAGCGAGATCCGTTGTGGGGATCGTTCCGTCATCCTGCCGTTTTGCTTTGGTGAACTTCAGTGTCCATCGTGCATGACGATCCTTGTGTGACAGCTTTGCGGGTTTGTCCTGCCAGTCTTCAGGAATACGCCCTTCCCGAAGATCGGCTTTCTCTGCGTTGGTGTTCCGCTGCTTTGGAGCAGCCACCAGCGTTGCATCCAGGATCTGGCCCGACATCGGCTGATAACCTGCGTTCCGCAGAGTGGCATCAAAGCGCTCAAACAGTCTTTCAATGGCCCCCGCCTGGGTCAGGCGCTCGCGGAACAGCCAGACCGGTTTGGCATCAGGCACACGCTCCGACAGCCCCAGACCAAGGAAGCGCATGAAGGACAGGCGATCGTTGATCAGATACTCTGTCCGCTCATCAGACAAATTGTTCAGCGTCTGGATCACCAGAATCTTGAACATCAGCACCGGATCAAATGGCGGACGCCCGCCTTTACGGCCGTCCGAATAGGCCAAAGCCTGCTCCAGATCAGGGCGGAACACTTCAAAATCCACAGTCCGGGAAAACGCTTCGAGCTGATCGCCAAGCCCGCTCAACCGGGCAAGCCGCTCTTCAACATCAAAAAAGCCAGTCTGCTTCATCTTCCATATCCCAATCAACTCACAGGAAATGGAATCACAGAGCAGCTCTCAAAACCAGGGGTTTTTCGAACCCTCCACTTCACTCATCGCCCAGATAATAAAATCAAGGCAAAACCGAAATCCCCGCACGCCATTTATGCAACAAAGCCGTATCACCCGGGCCACCATGAGGATCGGGCTCGCCAATATCGTCTACAACATGCGCCGCCTTCTCTTCTTGGAGCGCATCAACTAACAGTTCTTCGATCCATCCACCTCTATTCGAACTATCTATATTATAACCGTACAGACAATATTATATAGTTTGTATTGTAGTATCTATATTATCTTTCGCAAACAATTTTAGCTCATCAAGAAAAATGCGAACACTCCTTTTTACATATGACTTCGAAGGCAATACAGCATATAAAGATATAATTTCTCCGTTATAATTAGGAAGTATTCTTACAAGCTTTCCTGTTTGTAAGCTCTCCGATAAATCCCAATATAATTTATATGCAATTCCGTTACCGGAAAGTGCCCATCTATGTATAATCTCTGCACTCGTACTGCTAAATTTCGGCTCAACCTTAATGATAAATGATTCTTCATTGTTTTCCATCAACCACTGATTAATAGCTTCCATGGTTTTATAACGTCTCAAACATAGACATGTATGCTGCTGAAGCTCTTGTGGAGACTTGGGCTCACCATGTATCCTAATATATTCAGGAGAAGCACAGGGCACACGAATAGTCGATGCAATTTTTGTGACGATTGCGCTTGAAGACTCTGGAAGTCCTATACGAATAATTATATCTAAATAGTCATCGAAATTATATGAGCCTTCAGTCGCCACTGCAAGATTAACATTGATGTTCGGATATTTCTTCACAAATTTTTCAATGAATGGCGCTATTTTATTTGATCCAAGCTCTAATGGAGCACCTATGCTTAAAAAGCCCTCAATTTTTTTGTCTGAAGAAGAAATTCTATAATCAAGGTCATCAATATCTGATAATATCAATGATCCTTTTTCGTAGTAGTAATGCCCATGATCGTTTAAATGAAAATGTCGTGTATTTCTTTCTATAAGTTTTATTCCAAGTCTTTTTTCTATTTTACTTAGACGCCTCGAAACAGAAGGTGGTGTTACACCAAATCTCAGTGCCGCGCTTGTAATACCGCCTGCGTCTACCAGGTCGACAAAAAATCTTAAATCGCTGATTTCTTCGAGACTCATCTTCAGTATTCCACAGCAACCGAAATTTCGATATTAGAAGGTTATAGACATTCTTCCACCGAGAGTATTACCGGAATTGTAACCGATATACAAACCATGTGTATTTAAAACATTAGCATGCGTAAAATTAAACATAAAACGAGCGTAATTCAAAAAATACCAATTAACTCCTAATGTAACGGTAGATGCATTCGAACTACCCAAGCTCCGGGATACACTCGCACGATCATATCGAAGAGAAACTTCCCACGCACCCAATCCGCCTTGTGTTACTGGATGGAGAACTCTTGGTGCAGCCCAAACACCTGAATGCGCGAAGTAATTAGGCGTCTCACCCGTCAAAAAAACGCCTCCCTGAACACTAAGGGCCTCTTCGGAGCCAGATTTTCCGGCCCAAAGAGCATAATTTGGATACGATGAATACGTGCGCCTTAGCGATAACTTTCTTAAGCCAAACTCGAATAATGCCCAAAAAGATTTCCAAATACCAAAAAGCTCAACGCCACCAGATAAAGAATGAGAAAGAGGAGCTGTTGGTCCGACCTGAAAATTAAATGCGTTATCCGTATAATTTAATAAATTCACGTTCTGGGTAAAATTTTGTGTCGGTTTTGAATCTTCGTAGAACCCCCAAAACCCTAAATGAATTAACGATACCTTATCCTTGAAAGGTATATAGTGAGCACGCAGAAGATACGTTAAATCATCTCTAACGTTGTTAGTATTATTTGTTGAATTGACTTGATCGCCAGATATTTGCGTCGCAATATGCCAGTTTTCACCATATATCTTATATGCACCGCCTAAACCGTACCAACCCATCATGGGCACTAACAGATTGGCAACAATATCTCTATTAAGAAATACCGTATCACTCGACCCCGTAGAGCCATCAAAACCTCGTTCAGAAAATTTATTTCCGATTGTGTATTCTGATAATAACCCAGCTGTTTTGTCAGTCCAAGTTGCAAATGCACTCATGAGTTGCAATGTATTGCTAGAAAAATCCCCTTCCAATACCCACGATAAATTACGGGCCCTACCTTGAACCCCTAATCTAGCCGCGCGAAGTATTGTTCTTGAAATATTTTGCTGCGGAAAGCGGCTCGAAAACGACGCACCATAATCTGCCAATATTCGACCACGAACTCTGAAGCTATAATTGCCATCAGGCGTCGAGAACGATGGTAAACCTTTTCCCCATTTTAATACTAAACCATCAAACTCAGTAGTTCTATTTGGTATTTGTGATGATATACCCAAAATAGAACCGGAATTTGAAGGCATATTTGAGACGGCTCCAAATGTTCCTGGAGGAGATGCAACCAATGGGAAATTTATATAATTATTATTAATTTCTCTATGTGAAATTTTAACAGACCTAAACTTCTTCTGCTTATAATATGGAATGTCTAATATTGAATGATCATTATAATTATTTTTTACTTTCTGCTTTTGATAGGAATGCCCTTGCAGTTCAATAATTTCTTTTTCTAAACATCTAATTCTTTTATCTTGTTTTTTTAATTCATTGACCAATTCAGATATTCCTGAATTGTTCTGGGCGAACGATACGGATGTTGAAATAAAAAAAGACAAAAATGAAAAAATGAAAAAAGATTTTTTCATCGTAATAATTGCCAAATCTTTATTTATTCACGATGTGAGAGCTATGAGTGCTCCCATCGTGAATATGGACACCACTGTAGAAAAGAATACGGTTGATGCGGCCTCTCTCTCACCTTTTTTAATTTGATTTGATAAAATCACTATCACTGATGCTGAAGGCATAGCAAATGTTAATACTGCTTCCCTTAAGTAAAAAGGAGAAAGGTGTGCAGCGATAGCTAACCCCCATGCGACCATAGGTGCTGCGATATTTCTGAAAAATACCGATGTAATGACCATCTTGTTGATCATTGGTTTCATAAGGCAAAGTAAAATGCCAGCTGCGAACATCGCAGCTCCGCCAGTTGTCTTTCCAAGCATTATGAAAGAAATATCAAGTAATCTTGGAATCGGAATACCTGATAAAACCCAGATAAATGCGCAGAGTGGTGCTAAAACGACAGGTTGTTTTAGCGCATTTTTCAAATGAGAAACCCAATTCTCGCCATTCCCCATAGTCTCCTTATTGTCACTAGACAGTAAAAAAAATACTACAGGAATAAGAATAACATTTATTGTTAAGCTCGCCAAAGAAACGGCAAGCGCACTTTTCCCACCGAAAAGAAATCCCAAAACAGCAGATCCCACAAATGGGACCGATGGATTCCCGATAGCCAAAGCCTGAAGTGTCGCAAGCGACACTGATCGCTTAAAAACAAAACGCGAAATCCAATAGGTTATAAAAAAGCTGCCAATCATCCAGAAAATAATAATTGCTGCAAAACTACCAGAATGTAAAATTTGCGTACGATCAATTTTAGAAATTCCAACAAATAAATCCATTGGAAGTGCAAATTTAAGTACCATTCGATTTATCGCAGTTGCTTGATCGCGATCAAACATACCCATAGAAGCACCGAGATATCCGAGCATCATCGATACTACAATCGGGAAAATAGCTCCGCAAATAATCTCTAACATACGCTCTCTCCACTCAAGAAATAACGCTCGAAATCAACAAGAAATAACATCACGGACAAAAGGTCGGCACTTCCACCTGGGCTGATATTCCGTGAAATAAATGCAGTATTCATCTCAGAAACCTCTGTTTCAAAATTTCTAAAACCTTTTTCCCGCAAAGTATTTAAAGCTTTTTTGGAGAAAATCTTAGCGTAGTTCAATCCATATATTCCGGATCTTGAAATAACATTTGTGTCATTATTGTTTGATATTAAAGAAATAAGCGAAATTAACTCGGATTCAACTGCGGAGTGTCCATCGCACAAGGCATCGCGATAAGCGGGAAGCGCATAACGTTGAACGGTTAAGAAGCCAGATTCTGCTTCAGCTCGTGCACCACCGAAGCCGTATTGTCGATAAATAAGCTGCCCCGCTGTAGGGGGTGCGCATCTTTCATTTCCCGATCTTAAATCATTGTGCAATAACCCGTCGCAGATCCGGCTTACTTCGATGCAGACGTTTTCTATAGTACATTCCTGATTGTTAGAAATTAATCTTCCTGATGCACCACATAAAAGACCAAGAGCGAAAATCCCACCTTTATGGGTATTGACTCCATTAGTCGCGGAAAACATTGCATTTTCACATTTCACGCCGACTTTACGCAAATCATTAAGCGCCTCTTTCGAAGACGTCGACGCACAGCCGGATTCATAAAATAACGAAAAAAAAGGACTTATTGCATCTATGCTCTCTAAAAATAGAGCATGATCCATATCTGAATGGGCACCGTTATCAAAACGATCGACCAGCCCTGGCTTAGGCGAAAGATTAATTTCTTTAAGCAAAGCACTTCGTGCTATTTGGGATATCTTCTCTGACGTAATCAATTTTTTTTCTCCTTTTCGAAGAGAAAAAAAATCCGCTTCATCTCTCTACGAAGGTCCTCTATGGAGTGTTTTCTACTTCTCGCACAATTCATTGCAATATCGGAACACAAGAGACATCTACGCGCAGGGAAATCAAAATTTTCTCTAGAAAGGGAAAATTGATCTGGTGCGATAACATCCAGATCCCACAACCTGCCGAGAGGATGCGTTTCCTCTAATAGCATAGTCATTTTCTTGATATCGATTTGAGACAAAGCCGATACCACAAAAATCGCCTCCGGCCCCGACGAGCTTACACTTTCTTCTTCCAGCAAAACACGTGAGCCCGAACTTTTAACAGTAGAGCAAATACTCTTACGCGCTTCGGAAAATATTTTCATTATGATAGAGGAACATTTGTCACTCCCTGGAGAAACAACCGTTACCGAAATAATCGGGCGTTCGAAGCGTCTCAAAATAAATAACTGCCTGCGAGCGCGCTCTTCGCGCGCTCGCAGGATAGAATCAAAAATCTCAGGACCTTCTGTCATTTCATCAGGTCTCCGCGCTATCGTCTTACGACGCAACCTGACGAACGATATCCATCACACTTCCATCGCGATAGCGGACTACAGCAACTACTTTATCTGTGTACTGAATAGGATCAGGTTTTCCGGCGAGGAGAATAGCTTTTTTCTGAAGCTCCTCAATAGTTGTAACAGGAAGTCTCGCATCTACGAGGCGTTTTTTGAGATCTACATTATTCGGATTAACGGCGATCCCATGATCCGTCACCACTACGTCGACAGTTTTTCCTGGTGTGACCACCGTATTCACACAATCAACAATACAGGGCATTCTTGCTCGAAGAAGAGGCGTAACAATAACCGTCAAATTTGCAGCTGCAGCAACGTCACAATGCCCGCCAGAAGCCCCACGTAGTACGCCATCTGAGCCAGTTAGCACGTTAACATTAAAATCGGTGTCTACTTCAAGCGCACTTAGCAAAACAGTATCTATACGATCGACGTATGCACCCTTTGACGAAGGATTTGCATATTCATTCGCAGAAATTTCGGTGTGAGCTGGGTTATCTCTTAATGACTGAGCTGCGTCGACGTCAAAGGACTGTACATCAGCAATCGCTTCAATCATGCCTTTTTTTAACAAATCAACGATAGAACCCGTTACACCGCCAAGCGCAAAACTGGCTTTAATATTCTTTTCAATCATCTTCTCTCCCAAGAAGATGGTAGTTGCAGTTGCAGCACCACCGGATCCTGTTTGAAGAGAAAATCCTGCTTTGAAATAACCTGAATTCTCAATGACAGATGCCGCAATTCGTGCCAGCAACAGATCTCGAGGGTTTTTTGTAAGCCGAGCTGCGCCAACACTGATGAGAGATGGGTCTCCTACTTCGTCAACCTGCACAACCGCGTCTACCTGGTCTTGAGAGAGGCTTGCTGGATAATTCGGAAATTCCACTATATCTTGTGTTAAGACCGCAACATAGCGTGCGTATGCAGCGTCAACCTTTGCATACCCCAACGATCCACAGCTTAGCTCACCATGACTTCCATTCGCATTTCCAAACTCATCTGATGATGCAACGCCCAGAAAAGCCACATCAATTGAAATTTCGCCCGTTTGAATAAGATGAACACGCCCACCATGAGAATGAATCTGAACGGGTGTGTTCATGATCCCCTTAGAAATAGCTTCTCCCAACTCACCACGCAGGCCTGACGTAAAGATTTTCGTAATCACGCCCGATTTAATAAATTCAAGAAGTCCATCGTGACAATTCAACAGCGAACTGGGAGCAATGGTGAGATCTTTAAAGCCCATTTCGGCAAGTTTTTTTACAACCTGCAAAACTACTTTATCGCCTTCGCGAAAGGCATGATGAAAAGAAATCGTACCGCCATTCTTTAGACCTGAAGACTTTATAACGTCCTCAAGAGAAGGCTTTAACTTACGCTTCTGTTTCGTCGTAATGTCTTCCAGCTGCGGAGAATTAGCGAAAACTCCTTTAAAAGCTGGGATATTATTCTTTGCCGCATAATCTTCGGCTGCTTTTTTATTGTAAGCCATTTCTTTCCTCCTCAAGAATGTTCAGCTAGGAGAAGTACACGCTGCGCTTCATGCACAACCGGCGGATCAATCATTTTTCCATCAAGTGAAATGACCCCAAGACCTTTTTTTTCGGCATCTTCAGCTGCCGCGACAACTTTTCTAGCGTGATCGACATCTTTCTGGGCCGGAGCATATGCTTTGTGTAAGAGCTCGATTTGGCGAGGATGAATCAGCGATTTCCCGTTATACCCAAGATTTTTTGCAATCTCCACTTCGCGTAAAAATCCCTCTTCATCATTGACGTTTCCATAAGCGACATCGAATGCGTCAATTTTTGCTGCTCGGGCAGCATGCAGTACTGCAGCTCGTGCGTAAAATAGCTCGGGCTCACTGCCTGAGCTCCGGGAGGTCTGCATGTCAACCAAGTAATCAAAACCCGCCAAAGCAATTGCCACCATACGCGGTGTCGATTTTGCAATGGCGACTGAGTTTACGACGCCACAAGCAGATTCAATAGCTGCCATAATTTTTGTATCGCCGATTGTGCGTCCACAATCTTTTTCAATTTTTGCGATACGTTTCTCGAGCTCTTTGACTTCTTCTACAGTTTCTGTTTTAGGCAAGCGAACAATCTGCACACCTGCTCTTACGGCCATATCAAGATCGTCTTCCCAAAACGGCGTTTCTACCCCGTTAATGCGAACAACAGTTTCAATATCGCCATACAAGTTTTCTTTTAATGTATTGAATACCAGAAAACGTGCACTATCTTTTTCTGTCAAACTCACTGAGTCTTCCAGATCAAACATCACTGAATCAGGTTTGTAGATATATGAATTAGACAACATTCCAGCGTTAGCTCCTGGAATGAACATCATACTACGGCGAAGTCTCATGACAGATCTCCAAATTTTACGGTTTTTTCGTCAGAAGCCCGGTAAACAGCGGCTTCAACACGCGCTCTGATTACACAGTCCAACGCACCCTGATCTCTCACGTCAACTAATGCTGACAAAACACCGCATTTTGTGAGTGTATCTTTGACTGTTTTTCTGATCGAAGAACCGAATTGTTTTTCAACTTTACTCTGCACAACCAATTTTATCTCTTGAGAATCATGGGGATTAATTACCACCATGACATCACTAGACTCTAGCGTGCCTGCGATACCACGTTTGTTAATTTTCATGACACGATTTCCTTTCTTCTTTTTCATTCACAAAGAATTTGTTGAGATATAGATATGTTGACTTTGGAACCAAATCCGCAGTTTCTCTATATCTATTTTCCTGAATTAGGCTTCTTACACGAGAAGCCGATACAGCTATATCTTGAAATTTTACTCTTTCTATCTCTTTTAATTCGATTTTCTTATCTGAATAAGAGCAATCTTCTAAGAACTTCTTCAAAACAACGTTGTACATAGCTGTTGTTTTGTCCGTTGGCTCTGTCCCAACATACCTGATATTTATATTTAATGATGGCGCGATATATTTCCGAAACATTAAGGCATCGATTGCAGATGCTTGTTCCGTGATTTCTTCGTCCTTTTTAAGAAAATATTGAGGAAATGTTGCGTGAGAAATAATATAATCAGAACCCTCATGAACAACGACATTTCTTAAATCGGAAACTCCGTCTCTGACGAGAGTGAGACGAGTGTCATACGAAAAAAAGGAGACATCTTCTCGTACTAGAAAAACATGTACCCAATCACACTCTTTAGACGCCTGCTCTACCAAATATCGATGGCCATTTGTGAAAGGATTAGCATTCATTACTATGCTTCCTATACGCTCTCCTGCCCTTAAGGTTGATTTCAAAGTATCAAGATAATATTCTAACTGCGTAGAATCATAATCCATAAACGAGACTACATTTGGAATTTCAACTAGGGATTTAAATCCCCATCCATCAAAAATCCTAGAATTTATATATTTTGTGAATAAAAAAAGGTCATCGTAACCTTTAGACAATCCTTGCATTATAACTTCTGTACCAAGGCGCACACTCAGACCAGAACCACGAAGCTGCTTGTCAACGCAAACACATTTAACAACATTCTTGTCCAATCCAGCACAAGCGACAATCCGTTCATTATCCTGGCTCAAAGCAACTACGAACGTCGTAACTTGATCATCGATACGCAGATCCCCGGTCGCTAAAAAATCGATGATATCGTGTTTCTTTCTTTCAAGGTCAGATCCCGAAAGAAGAGAAATCGAAATATCATCTGAGTTCCGATACATATCGATAACTGTTTCTAGTGTGCACGGACGAATTTAATGATACTGCGCGACATTTGATCCTTTGCCCAATTAGGCATTTTTCGCCACGGAGTCACAACCTGAGCTGTATCACCCTCAATTTTGACAGTACGACGCTGTTCCGTACCCACCCATTCAGGAGCCCATGCAGTTTGTACCGTCGTGACCCACTGATTGCCTTCAATACGATAGCGACCAATATAAGCAACCAAAGTTTGCATTAAACGAGAGCGTTCCGCATCGCTATGCGCCGGCTCCCGGCCGGTGCCCTCAAGGTTAAAGGCAATCCAACCATCGTTTGTAAAAATCACTCGACCACGGGGGTGGTCACCCATTGCGTCTATAAATTCACCCGTGGCCTGCAATTCCACTTGGTAAGAAACAAGTTGCCACGTTCCAATGATTTGCTCCGCAAGCTCCATTGACGGTGTTTCCTTCACATGAAGTGAGTTTTTCATTCCTACCCCGTGATATTTACTGCCCTTCTTTCATTCAACTTAATACATCCTCCTGTGTATTCTAGATCTAATTGACGCAAATAACTATTACGTTTGACGTAATTAATTTCTATTTTAATAATTGAATGTCTTTCTACAAATTTGTGAGGCGTCCCATCAATACCAAGGAATGCTGCGACTGATTCATCCCTGAATAGAGTTAGCCTGGTTTTTTAGACTGAAGGATACGCTAGCCCAGCCTGATAGCCCTTTTGGAAATTCACGGATGAGCGTTTCGCGCGCAGCATGGCTTTCTTAGCGTTGGTATGGTGCGACTTTGTAGCTGCGACCAGCGTTGCATCCAGGATCTGGCCTGATATCGGCAAATAGTCGGCGTTGCGCAGGATTGCGTTGAAGCGCTCAAACAGCCTTTCAATGGCTCTCGCCTGTGTCAGGCGTTCACGGAACAGCCAGACTGTTTTGGCATCCGGCACTCGATCTGAAAGCTCCAGACCAAGGAAGCGCATGAGCGACAGGCGGGCGTTGATCAGATATTCCGTCCGTTCATCAGACAAATTGTTCAGCGTCTGGATCACCAGGATCTTGAACATTAACACGGGATCAAACGGGAGACGACCGCCCTTGCTTCCACCTAAATAGGCCAGAGCCTTTTCCAGATCAGGGCAGAAGACCTCAAAATCCACAGTCCGGGGAAAAGCTTCGAGTTGATCACCAAGCCCATTCAGGCGGGCAAGTCGCTCTGCAACATCAAAAAAACACGGCTGCTTCATGATCCATGCCCCAATCAACTCGGGGGAAATGGAATCACAAAGGCAGCCTCAAAACCAAAGAGTTTTCGAACCCTTCAGTTAATCTACAAGATGAATTTCCTATACTCAGACAGGCTTACGGGAATTCGCAGCTGCAACAAATTTACCCCACTGCACGAGCGTTTCGGTGCAATCGGTCTGATCAAGCTTACATTCGATCAATGTTGGCCCGCGCGTATTCTTCTTGGCCTTTTCAATGGCATCAGCCAGTTCTGCACCTGTCGTAGCGTGCAAGCCCAGTCCGTATTTACCACTTTCTACGCCCGGAACACCCTGGTTGAAGACCTGCATCAGAGCGGCATAGTCCCAGTTCTGGATATAATTATAGGGGCCGTCATGAATTTTGATCTCAATGACGTAACCAAAATTATTGATAAGGAAGATGATAACCGGCAGTTCGTAACGAACCATCTGCGCCACTTCCTGTGCCGTCAGCTGGAACGAGCCATCGCCAACCATCAGAACATGCTGACGCTCAGGAGCAGCCAAGGCATTACCGAAAATAGACGGTACAGACCAGCCGATATGTCCCCACTGCATTTCCGACTCAACTTTAGCACCCTCAGGCAGATGCATGCGTGTTGCATTGAACCAGGAATCACCGGTCTCGGCGTATAGCGTTGTGTTGCCATCAACCAACGCATTGATCTGACGGGTCATCTCATCATTAGTGAGCGGCTTGGCAGCGTCAACAACTGGCAACGCAACGGGAGTATACGGCTTCACCAGAGAGGCAGGCTTACTGGACACCCGCTCCGTCAGAGCAGCCACAAATTCCTTCAAACGGAAACCTTCAAAAGTCTTTCCGCTCACCGTGACACGACCCGGGTCCACTTCAAGCACACGCTCTCCACGCACGGAATCCCGCCAACCGACAGTCGAATAATCATTCCAGACCGGGGCCAGAGTGATAACAGCGTCAGCGCTCTTGATGACATCTTCAACGCCAGGGCTGCTGACCTCCCCCCAATAAACTCCGCGGAAACCCGGATGCGCCTCAGGAAAAAAGCTCTTGGCCGCAGCCATAACAGTCACAGCACAACCAAGCTTGTCTGCGAGAGCCACTGTTTCAGTGAGTGCCTCACAAGAGCGTAGCTTGCTCCCGACAAGAATGGCAACATTCTGCGCTTTTTCAAGAAACGCGAGACTTTCTTCGATCGCCGCTTTGAGGCTAACTTCGTCTGCTTCCAGGTGCGACAGAAGCGACGAGACCGGACCTGGTCGAACGCAAGGCTGACTCGCAACGTTACAGGCGATTTCTAGATAAGCTGGCTTCTTCTCGCGCAGTGCGGTCCGAATGACGTGATCGATTTTTGCAGGTGCAGTATCTGCCGAGGTGATGCTCTCAGCCGCACACGTAACGTGCTTCACCATCTCCATTTGATAATTATAATCTGTCGTGCCGATCGTGTGGTGCAGGACATGGCCCGACCCATGATCATTAGAGTTCGGCGCACCAGAAATCAGAATAACGGGAAGATTTTCAGCATAAGCCCCACCCAGGCCATTCATTGCTGAAATTGCACCGACACTAAACGTCACGACAGCAGCAGCAGCACCATTTTCGCGTGCATAACCTTCTGCCGCAAAGCTGCAATTCAACTCATTGCAGTCATAGATCTGCTTCATACCGCCATGCTCAATCAGTTGATCAAGCAGGATCAGGTTGTAGTCACCAGCAACAGCAAAATGGTGCTTCAAGCCGATTTGCGTTAGCCGCTCAGCCAGATAATGCCCAACAGTGAAAGCCATAACTCAGTATCTCCAACAAAAATTCTTCCCCCAAGATGGATGCCCCTCTTTTAAACGTCCAATATATATTTTAACTGATTATCATATGTGTATAATATGGATACATGGACCTTCGTCACCTACGCTATTTCGTGGCCATCGCAGAGCGTGGCAGCTTCACAAAAGCTGCGGAGGTGCTCCATATCGAGCAGCCCCCTCTCAGCCAGCAGATTAAATCCCTAGAAACAGAGCTAGGAGTGCAACTCTTTATCCGGTCTAAGCGCGGGGCCACCTTGACGGATTTTGGGGAGCAGCTTTTTGAAAAAGCCCAGACAATTCTGCGCCTTGAACATCAATTTCACCTTCTGGCCAAAGGATTATCTCTTGGCGAACAAGGGCGTCTTAGAATAGGGATGGCTGGAGCCGTCGCGCTGTTACCTCTAATACCTAAAGCCATACGGGCATTTCGAGAGCAGTGGCCCGATATTGTAATCACACTCGAAGAGAGTAACACCCCCGCTCTCTGTGAGGCTTTACGAGAGCGCCGGGTAGATCTCGCCATTGTACGCCCGCCAGCGCCAGATCCGGACATCGCACTCCATCCTCTCTTTGATGAACCAACCCTGATCGCCATTCCAAAAGGCCATCCACTGTCCAAGCGCCACACGCTCAAATTAATCGACGTCGCCAAAGAACCATTTCTTATTTTTGATCGCTCACTCGGCCCCGGTTTCTACGATGCTATTATCTCAGCCTGTCAACAAGGCGGCTTTACTCCGCGTTTCGGACAAGCAGCCCCTCAGATCACCGCAACAATTCCAATGGTTGCGGCGGGACTGGGTGTAGCAGTCGTTCCGGCTTACCTACGACAAATTCATGCTGATGGCGCAACATTCCATCCCATCTCCGGCCCCTCACCTCGAGCCAGCATCTCGCTTGCCACCCTTGAAACGGAATTGACTGGACCAAGCGCCAATTTCCATCAAATTCTTCTGGATATAGGCAATAATAATTAGAATATAATATTGAGTGTATTATCCGTAATTTCTATTAATAATTACAAAAAATCCGATCATACATATTAATTATTTTCACTAATGCCATGACGGTCGGTGCGCCAAAAAATCTCTTAAATTGTCGAGAAAAGTTCGAACGCGCAGAGGCACGTTACGTCGACTTGGCATCGTTGCAAACAATCCGATCGTCTCCCCTTGGTACTCCGGCAAAAGACGGACCAGCCTCCCGCATTGTAGGTCGTCGCCAACGTCCCACAAGACTTTGAACACGATGCCTTTACCCTTGAGTGCCCAATCATGCACCACTTCGCCGCTCGTCGTCGAGAGATGCGGCGTTACCTCAATAATTTGATCTTCTCCCGCACGAGACAGTCTCCACCGGTCGAGCATCCCAAGTTCATGCCCACGCATCAAACAAATACAACGGTGCTGATGGAGCTCGGCAGGAGTCGCAGGCATGCCAAACCTCTCAAGATAGGCCGGAGAAGCACAGATGACCCGTTCACTACTCATTATTTTCGTCGCAACAATCCCCGCTTCATTCGGCATTCCAATCCGGATGGCCAGATCAAGCCGACTGTTAACGACATCCAGTCCTTCGTCTGACAGAAGAAGATGCACACGCAGCTTCGGAAAACGATCGGCGAATTCGCTGACAAAATCAGCCAAACGGCGACGCCCCAGTTCAAGTGGCGCCCCGATACGCAGGACGCCACGAAGCTCCTTCTGATTGGCAGAAATCTCTGCTTCAGCCGCCTCGATATCAATCATGATCTCTGCAGCACGCTCATAAAACGTCTGTCCCTCGTCCGTCAGGTCGAAACGCCTCGATGTCCTTGTTACCAGCCGTACGCCAAGCCGCTCCTCCATCCGAGCCAGTCTTCGACTGGAAGCTCCTGCCGAAACGTTGAGATGACGTGCGACGGCAGTCAGATTTCCCGCTTCAACGAGGAGTACGAAAAATCTCAGGTCACCGGCGTCGTCGTGCATGGAGAGGACCATCTTTGCGTTTTATACACAGATACAATGCCTTTTATGCGACTACCAGCACCATCAACGCACATCCATTGTCTGTTCATCAATGAATGGAGACAGACATGACGTCCGATCGCACTGCATCTTCACTCCCTCCCCTTCTGGATGCGGTTCACAACCGCGAAACCGCCTTTACAAATGAGGAGCGACACAAGAATGGTACGCTCGGCCTCCTACCTGACTCCGTCGAAACCCTTGATCGGCAGATGGAGCGCGTCCTGTGGCAGCTTGACAGCAAGAGCAGCGATCTCGAGCGCTTTATGCATCTGAACGGATTGTCACAGCGAAACGAGACCCTGTTCTTCAAGGTTGTGATGTCCGATCCGAAGCGCTTTCTTCCCATTGTTTACGATCCGACAATCGCTGATGCCTGCCTTCAGTACAACCGTCTCTTCGAGAGACCACAGGGTATGTATCTTTCGCTACGTCACAAAGGTCGTGTGAAAGAGGTACTCGCCAACTGGCCCGAAAAAGATGTGCGCTTCATTTGCGTCAGTTCCGGCGGCCGTATTCTGGGGCTCGGTGATATCGGAGCCAATGGCATGGGGATCCCGGTAGGCAAACTGCAGCTCTATACGGCCTGCGCCGCCATCCCACCTCAGGGCCTGATGCCAATGTTACTGGATATCGGTACAACCAATCAGGAGTTGATTGACGATCCACTCTATCTCGGTTTGCGACAGGCACCCCCATCGTCAGACGAACTCGACGCATTCGTTGATGAACTCGTGGCAGCCATTCAAGAGCTTTATCCTCGTTGCTGCTTACATTTTGAGGACTGGAAAGGAGACGATGCCATCCGCCTATTGGCGCGATATCGTGACAAAATCCTTTGCTATAATGACGATATTCAGGGGACTGCGGCCATTACGATCGCGGGCCTCGACACCGCCCTGTCGATCAAAGGCGAGGCGCTGAAAGAACAGCGTATCCTGTTCTACGGTGCAGGGTCTGCCGGGATCGGTATCGCAAATATGATCGTGAGTGCGTTACAGGACGAAGGTCTTTCTGAAGCTGACGCCCGCGCCCGCATTTCCATGATGGATATCAACGGTTTGATCGAACCTTCGCGGCAGGATCTTAATCCGTCTCAGAAAGTGTTCGCCCACTCCCATGCCGCGACGAAAGACCTTGCGGCGGCAGTCAGAGCCATTAAGCCCACTGTTCTGATCGGCGTCAGCACCAACGCGGGTGGCTTCACCGAGGAAGTCGTTCGCACCATGGCGAGCATCAACGACAAGCCCGTTATTTTCGCGCTTTCCAATCCTACCGATAAGGCGGAATGCACTGCCGAACAGGCCTATCGCTGGACCGACGGCCGCGCGCTCTTTGCTGCAGGTGTCCAGTTCGATGATGTTACTTTGAATGGCAAGACGCTCACCCCAGGACAGGCCAATAATTTTTATATCTTCCCCGCCGTGGCACTGGCTGTCTGGGCAACACAGGCACGACGCATCACCGACGAGGTCTTCCTTGAAGCTGCGAAGGCAACCGCTGAACAGGTCACAACGGAACAACGTACCCATGGCCTGCTTTTTCCGCCGCAAAAAGATGTCCTACGTGTGGAGATCAACACGGCCATCAAAGTCGCGCGTCAAATCTTCAAATCGGGCCTGGCTCAGGTTCCTGAACCCGAAGACATCGTGGACTGGATTGAAGCTAAGCTCTACCGTCCGGAATACTCTACGTTAGAGGAGAACTGATCCATGGCTCTTCCGCTTCATCTGCGAGACACCCCGATCGGCCTCAACGTTTCGGGAACGCGTGTCGAAACAGACTCAATGGGGCGGATCGACGTCCCAGCCGACCGCTACTGGGGTGCCCAGACGCAGCGCAGTCTTGAGCATTTTTCCATTGGCAACGACCGGATGCCAATGGAAGTCTATCATGCCTATGGGATCGTCAAGAAAGCTGCAGCGCAGGTCAACGCGGCAGGTGGTCGCCTGACTGCTCTCAAAGCAGGTGCAATTATTCAAGCTTGTGACGAGGTCATTGCTGGCGAACTGGATGCTCATTTCCCGCTCTTTGTCTGGCAGACTGGATCGGGGACACAGAGCAACATGAACATCAACGAAGTGGTGTCCAACCGGGCGATCCAGCTTTTAGGTGGAACACTCGGTAGCAAAAACCCTGTTCACCCAAACGACGACGTTAACATGGGCATGTCGAGCAACGACAGTTTCCCCACAGCGATGCATATTGCGACACTTACACTGCTTGATAAGCGCCTGCTTCCGGAGCTGGACGCTCTGGCCACCACCATCGAGGAAAAAGCAGGGTGCTGGATGGACGTTGTCAAGATCGGGCGCACTCACCTCGAAGACGCCGTACCGCTGACGGTTGGGCAAGAGTGGTCCGGCTATGCTCATCAGATCCGAGAGAGCATCGCAAACCTGAAGCTGGGACGTGCAGGGCTATTCGAACTCGCGATTGGCGGTACCGCAGTTGGAACCGGCCTAAATGCACCTAAAGGTTTCAGCGTCGATATGGCCAATGCCATAGCCCAACTAACAGGCGAGCCATATGTTACAGCGCCGAATAAATTTTCCGCCCAAGGTACTCTAGATGCCATGGTTCGCATGAGCGCAGCTTTGCGAGGCGTGGCCGTAGCACTCATGAAGATCGCCAACGACATGCGCTGGCTGGCTTCCGGGCCACGATGCGGGTTGGGTGAGTTGCGGCTGCCAGAAAATGAGCCCGGATCGTCGATCATGCCGGGCAAGGTCAATCCTACTCAATGCGAGGCCCTCGTCATGATCGCGATCCAGGTCATTGGTGATGATACCGCGGTCGCTTTCGCCGGCAGTCAGGGCAATTTCGAACTCAACGCCATGCGACCGATCGTCATCAATAACGTCCTGCATGCAATCCGTATTTTGTCTGATGGTTGCCAGAAATTCCGTCAGTATTCTGTCGAAGGTACAGAACTTAATCTGAAGCGTATTCGTGAAATGGTCTCACGGTCGATCATGCTGGTAACAGCACTAAGTTCTGATATCGGATACGATAAAGCCTCTGCCATTGCCCATATGGCGATGGAGCAGGATATGCCCCTCAGGGACGCTGCTCTCAAAAGCGGCTATATTGATGAGCAGACATTCGATCGGCTCGCCGACCCTATGACAATGATCGGTCATGGGGTCGGGGGAGCCTGATTGCGATAGCACCCTAGCAACTGTGTTTAAGCGGCGGAGCTAATGCGCCATGTCAGGGCGGTTTTGAGGACGGCATTGGCGATTGTGACGAGACGCCGTGCGATAGCGACGATCACCAGTTTGTGTGGCTTACCCCGCTCTTTCATACGCTTGGCAACAGCTTTCAGAACCGGATTATGGCAGGCAGCAGCCAATCCTGCCTGGAACAGGACGTGGCGGAGAGATCTTCTTCCCCCTGAAATGACACGTTTCCCCCGCATCGCGCCACTATCGTGGGCCATTGGTGCAAGTCCGGCCATGGCAGCAGCTTCTGTCGCCGTCATACGGCCGAGTTCCGGCATTTCTGCGAGAAGCATGGAGACTGATACCGGGCCGATACCAGGAATGGAGCGGAGAAGTTCTGCTTTCGCGGAGAGTTCTTCTGCCTCTGCGATAACACTTTCAATCCGTTGTTCGAGCTCGCTGATCTGGCTTTCGAGAAATGCTTTGAGACTGCTGTCCATGTCCTCCAGTTCAGCGCTCACACCCTGCTTGCGGCGCGCCGAAATCTGGGCAGAAAGCCGTTTACGTGCCTCCACCATCTGAGCTCTGCGCACCGTCAGTGCCCGCAGAAACTGGAGTTTTACATCCGGCAGTGTTCGTCCTGCTTCTGGACGAAAAGCCATAAAGCGCGCAATCAATTCCGCATCGATCTGATCGGTTTTCGCGTGTTTCCCCATAGAGAGTGCGAAAGCTTTGATCTGTGCAGGGGGCAACTGGACTGCATTGAGTCCCATACTGATGAGAAGACGCCAGAGTGCCCATTCCTGTCCACCGGTGGCTTCAAACCCAATTTTGAGACCGTCCGGCATATTCTGAAGAGTTTCCAGTAATCTGGCATGGCCATCAGGTGAATTCTGAAAACGAAATCTCTGCTTTTCTGGCAGGCAAAAGCCATCGAGCCAGTCTCGGGACACGTCTATTCCAATGACGGTTTGCGCAGACATATCACTCTCTCTTTCTTATGTTCGCGGTCCCGAAAGCGGGCCGCCGTCAACTGTTCGAGACGGTGAAGAGAGGCGAGATCAGCCTGCTAGAAAACGTGGTCAGGCTACCAGGTGTTAAGCGCTGTATCTCACCTCATGAACGCCCCTGGCCAGGGGCGTTCATGAGGTCATCATAACAGGCTGGAAACACATAAGGTGTTTAGTCCCGTGTTTTGATGGGGTACTATTTTCACGAGAGTGGAAGGAAGCCTTATAGGCCAGAGGTGGCCCCGTCTGTTTGGACAGTTTTTGGGTTTGAATAAGCGATACCCGGTTGTTGTCATGCCGCCATTCTGACGGCGCTGCTGTTGGCCCTCTGGTCCGGGGTTAACCCCGGACCAGAGGGCGTCGGCACGTCATGATACGCCTCATCGGGCGTGCGTCCAGCCAGTGCCGCGTGCGGACGCTGCCCGTTATAATGGGTGATCCATTTCGTGAGCCCCACTCGAAGTTCTGATCCGGTCTCAAAGTCGTGCAGGGAGACGCATTCGTATTTCATCGACCGCCACAGACGCTCGATGAACACGTTATCCAGCCAGCGCCCACGTCCATCCATGCTGATGCGGATCTGACGCTCTTCCAGGAGCCCGGTAAAACGGGGCGTCGTGAATTGTGAGCCCTGGTCAGTATTGAAAATTTCCGGGGTGCCGTAGCGCATCAGCGCACCCCGGAGCGCCTCGATACAGAACTCCGCGTCCATCGTGTTCGACAGACGCCAGGACAGGACCTTGCGCGTAACCTTGCCCATAAAACCCGTCCTCTCTCAGGTCGGATTATAGCTTAGACACCTGTCCGAAAAATGGGGTCCACCTCTGTCTGCAAAATATGGACTTCAGAGCCAGAAAAATTCATCATCAGTCCAACCCATCAAATCACGGGACTAAATATCTTTTTTGAGCAGGGACGCCGATGTCCGGTATGCCTTGAGATGTGTTGCATCGATCATCAGCTGCTTCGAACAGCCAACCTCTTCTGTCAGGGTGTCGCTCGGCCTGCCCGCATCATCGAGCTCCCACACGCCGATCCTCCATAATCCTATATCGGATCAGAACGCAAAGGATCACGCACCCCGTGGCGACCGCATAGGTCGTCACGAACCCTTTTGTGCCGCTCGTCGTCAGGGCTAGAACGGGAACGACAAGGATATGTGCCAGGAAATAGGACGCGCCGGAGAGGAACACGGCGGACGCGGCGCGCTCCGATTCCCGTCCGTATAGAATGATCAGATGCGTAGCGAAACCGCTAAATAAGAAATAGCCCGCTTGCAGGCACAGGAAGCCAACGATCGTGAGCGCTGGCCTGCCCGTCACGCTGGCTGCCAGAAGGACGAGGATCGCGCCGACCGGAAGCCATGCGCCTGCCACCTGCTGCCATCGTTCCGATCTGCCGCCCGGTTGGCACGCGAACGCCTGAGTTGCGGCGAAGAGCAAGAGGAGGGCAATGCCGACCCCCACGGTAACGGCACCGACCCAGTCCAGTGATAGGCCCTGACGAAGAAGTAGCGTTTGCACCACGCGATAGGCGAGATCGAGCCCGAGCCAGCCTGAAACCAATGTCGGCAGTAGCAAGGCGAATCTCGTTCGCTTATCGTCCCTTCGCAAAAGCCGTGCTTTGGGGCCGTTAGGGAAGCTTGCCGGAATAGAGCGCGGGGAGGATATGCGCTTCGCCGTCGCCGCGCTGCGCCATAAAGGCAGCGTGATAAGGGCGACCAGCCCGGCCATGACGGCGCAGCAGGCGGGAAGACCGAGCCAGGCGCTCAGCCCGATGGACATTCCGCTCGCCAGCGTCGAGCCGGCGAGCGCGCCGGCGGCTTCGTAGTGCGAGAAACGCTCCCGTTCCGGCCAACTCCCGGCACCCGAGAGCAGCACCGCGCCGGCATCGAGAATGCCCCGTTCGATTCCGCAGAGCAGGCAGACGGCCATGCCAGCGCCCAGCAGCGCCGTCCTGATCATGGCGATCGTGCTCATAAGGGGCAACGAGGCGGCGAGGGCCAGAAAGATGCTAACGACAGCCGCGCGCAGCACGCAGAGAAGGAGGAGCGGCTGCATCGCCCATTGTTTCGCGCGGGCATATCTCAGCACGGGCGGTACGATGACGGCGCGCATCGACCAGAACAGCGGCAGGGTCGCGAAAAGCGGGAGCGTTCCCCTAGGCGCATTCTGTGCTTTGAGGATCACCGGCGCGGCCGATGACAAGAACAGCACTGCGACGAGGTTTCCGAGATAAGCGAAGCGGATCGCCTGCGCAAAAGGTGCACGTTTCCTCATTGGGATGTTATATCATATCAGTTTGGAGAACCCAACACGGCCGGAATCATCAAAGGTCTGAATGCTCAACGATCGCCTCTGTTTTCTGTAAAAAGTAGTTTATCTTTATCCGCAGCTTCAAACTGAAGTGTGTCACGTCATAAGAATGCAGGCCCTCAGCGCTACAGCCTTTGATGAGCCAATCCATCGCTTCTGCAGGCGTGAGATACCCCAGGCATTTTCTCGGCGTGGCGTTCATCAGACACACGATCCCGGCGAGGTCTTTGGGGGTGAGGGATGCGAGATCCGTCCGCGAGGGCAGGAGCCTGCGCAGCCTGCCATTCATGTTCTCGACAGATCCCTTCTGCCACGGCGTGCGGGGATCGCAGAACCACACATCCATACCGCCACGCGCGACCAACGGCTTATAATGGAGGAATTCCGGGCCACGATCGAAGGTGAGGGATTGCCTGAGAGCCTTAGGTGTTTAGTCCCGTGTTTTGATGGGGTATTATTTTCACGAGAGTGGAAGGAAGCCTTATGGGACAGATACGTCATGGGAGCGCCACGACCACGCACGCCGTGCGAGCGGCAATACAGCGATCGCAGGCTTCGCTCGCGGCGCTGAGCAAGGAGTTCGGGATCAACCCGAAAACAGTTGCAAAATGGCGGAAGCGTCAAACGGTTGAGGATCAGAAGACAGGTCCCAAAGAGCCGCGATCCACGGTTCTGTCCGAGACGGACGAAGCGATGATCGTGGCGTTTCGCCGGCATACGTTGCTACCGCTGGATGACTGTCTTTATGCCCTGCAGGCCAGCATCCCTCATCTGACACGCTCGGCTCTGCATCGCTGCCTTCAGCGCCACGGGATATCCCGGTTGCCGGACATCGAAGGAGACAAGCCCAAACGACAGCGCTTCAAACGCTATCCCATAGGCTTTTTTCACATCGATATTGCCGAAGTACAGACTGCTGAGGGCAAGCTGCACCTCTTCGTTGCTATCGACCAGACAAGCAAATTCGCTGTCACACAACTCGTCGGGAAAGCTGATCGGAAGACAGCCTGGGAATTCCTCGAACATCTCCTGAGCATCATCCCTTACCGGATCCACACCATTCTGACCGATAACGGCATCCAGTTCGCTGATCAGCCCCGTAACCGCAATACGGCCTGGTCTCGCCCCATGCGTTTCGACATGATCTGCGAAGCTCACGGGATCGAACATCGTCTGACGAAACCCAATCATCCCTGGACGAACGGTCAGGTCGAGCGGATGAACCGGACAATCAAGGAAGCAACCGTCAAACGCTTCCATTACGACAGTCATGAGCAGTTGAGGACACACCTCAACGACTTCACGGCAGCCTATAATTTCGGGCGAAGACTCAAGACCCTGAACGGCCTCACCCCTTACGAATACGTCTGCAAAATCTGGACTTCAGAGCCAGACAGATTCATCATCAATCCAAACCATCAAAACACGGGACCAAACACCTTATGTGTTTCCAACCTGTTATGATGACCTCATGAACGCCCCTGGCCAGGGGCGTTCATGAGGTGAGATACAGCGCTTAACACCTGGTAGCCTGACCACGTTTTCTAGCAGGCTGATCTCGCCTCTCTTCACCGTCTCGAACAGTTGACGGCGGCCCGCTTTCGGGACCGCGAACATAAGAAAGAGAGAGTGATATGTCTGCGCAAACCGTCATTGGAATAGACGTGTCCCGAGACTGGCTCGATGGCTTTTGCCTGCCAGAAAAGCAGAGATTTCGTTTTCAGAATTCACCTGATGGCCATGCCAGATTACTGGAAACTCTTCAGAATATGCCGGACGGTCTCAAAATTGGGTTTGAAGCCACCGGTGGACAGGAATGGGCACTCTGGCGTCTTCTCATCAGTATGGGACTCAATGCAGTCCAGTTGCCCCCTGCACAGATCAAAGCTTTCGCACTCTCCATGGGGAAACGCGCGAAAACCGATCAGATCGATGCGGAATTGATTGCGCGCTTTATGGCTTTTCGTCCAGAAGCAGGACGAACACTGCCGGATGTAAAACTCCAGTTTCTGCGGGCACTGACGGTGCGCAGAGCTCAGATGGTGGAGGCACGTAAACGGCTTTCTGCCCAGATTTCGGCGCGCCGCAAGCAGGGTGTGAGCGCTGAACTGGAGGACATGGACAGCAGTCTCAAAGCATTTCTCGAAAGCCAGATCAGCGAGCTCGAACAACGGATTGAAAGCGTTATCGCAGAGGCAGAAGAACTCTCCGCGAAAGCAGAACTTCTCCGATCCATTCCTGGTATCGGCCCGGTATCAGTCTCCATGCTTCTCGCAGAAATGCCGGAACTCGGCCGTATGACGGCGACAGAAGCTGCTGCCATGGCCGGACTTGCACCAGTGGCTCACGATAGTGGCGCGATGCGGGGGAAACGTGTCATTTCAGGGGGAAGAAGATCTCTCCGTCACGTCCTGTTCCAGGCAGGATTGGCAGCTGCCTGCCATAATCCTGTTCTGAAAGCTGTCGCCAAACGCATGAAACAGCGGGGTAAGCCACATAAACTGGTGATCGTCGCTATCGCACGGCGTCTCATCACAATCGCCAACGCCGTCCTCAAAACAGGCCTGCCATGGCGCATTAGCTCCGCCGCTTAAACACAGTTGCTAGCGACCTGTCGCGCCAGACGGGCACAGAGCGCACGCGTCACAGGATCATCCTCGTCCACGATGGCCCCGGTCAGAACAGGCAGAAGGCGACGCGCTTCAGGGGCGGAGAGATCCAGATGCCAGCACGCACCGATCTGCGTGGCCACGGCGTCTGGCTGATCGACCGGGCGGACAGATACGGAGACTTCGTTACCGTCCACGTTTTCAGGTTCGAGAACGGTCTTCTGACCGTCCGGCAGGTGAACAGGGCGCAGCCCGCTCTCATTCGCCTCGTCGGCCGTCGCGTCCAGAACGAGCTGACCGGCTGCCTCGGCGGTCTCGGCGGTCTCGGCCTCGACCTAAAAATTGACGCGGTCGGAGAGAAGCTGGCGCTCGCTGAGCGTCACAATAAAAGCAGGCATGTCGGGCTCCAGAAATGGAAAAAGCCGCCCCGGAGGGGGCGGCCTTGAAGGGCGGACGAAAAAAGAGAGGCTCAGTCGCTCACATATTCGGAGCTGCCGAACACGTCCTGCCAGGGACTGTTGCCCGTCAGGTGGCAGTCGGATTGGTGGTCGTAATATCCGGACTTGAACCGCGAGGTGATGGCCTGGAGGGTTTCGGTCGCCGTCTCGTCCAGATCCTCCTCGGTCTGCACCGTCACACTCCCGTAGTCGCGTTTGCGGACGGAGAACTTGACCTTCGGGAACGCCTTCTTCAGCATCCGACGGATATTTTTGGCGGCCAGCGTGCCGCTGCTGTCGTCGCCCTGCTCCAGATGGGCATAGTCCGGATTGACGCGGAGTGCTGCGACCTCGGCGGCATGTTCCGCTTTCGCGCGCGCCTCAGCCGCGACCTTCTCGGCCTCCACTTCTGCGGCATGGGTGCGATCTCTTCAGCGCTCGCCAGTCCCTTGTCGGCTTCGATCCGCCACTGGACACCGCGCAGAATGGCCTCGGGCAGACGATGGGTGACCGAGCCACAGGCAAAAACGATGTCGTAGGAGGCGCTCCCGCCCGACACGATGGCCCCGCCACGCGACAGGGACCGGACGGTGGTCGGGCTTTCCTTGCCATGAACGGCCATGACGATTCCGGCTCCCCGGCTGTAGAGATGGGTGTAAACGCGGGTGCCGACCTGAACGGGAACGAGAGAGGGGACGAACATCGTCTGATCCTTTTCCTTTGGATTTTCGTGATGTCTTCTCCAGCGTCAGCGCGGGACGGCCGGGTCACAAGCGGCGCGTGCGCCGGCACCGGAGGCGGCGAAGCCGGTGAGGAGCCACCTTTTGACCCGGACGGAGCGCGATGGCAGCGCCCCTCCCCTCCTTTCCTCTTCTTTTTCCTCTCCCTGCTTCAGGCCACGACCACGATTTCGAGGTGATCACGCATGAACTGCATGGCCTTATTGTGCTCCGTCTGCTCGGGCTCGCTCTCGGGCGCTTGCAGAGAGAAGGTCTTTTCGGGGTCAGGCTCCGTCACCGACAGGACAGGGCCGCCCGAAATGTCAGCCTCATCATCAGCTGCTTCCTCGAAATCAGCTTCAGGCATCTCGTCCAGGTCCTCATCGTCCATCACGCTTTCCACCTCCCGGATCTTCTCCTGTTTTTTCTTCTGCTTTTGCGTCCAGACGTCCTGCGCCTGCGCAAACGACGCGACCTCGGGCAGCCAGTGGCCTTCCCCGACATGGTTCATCAGGGCCGCACGCATCTCCTTGCCCGTATTCTGCGGGGCAAGGCCTTCGGCCTGCACGGCCTTGGTAATGCCGGGCTTGCTGTAGCATTTGAGGAATGCCTCAAAGGCCATGCTCGGCATCTTCTGGTCGGCTCCGAACAGAACGCCCACGAGCTGCGCGGGCAGGCCGCTGCCGCTGTGCATCGACACATCGCAGTTCAGGATGCTTTGCAGAACGGTGACAGCATGGCGGCGGATCAGCTTTTCGTCACGGACAAGGCTGCCCTCGGGAAAGAGGTCAGCCATCGCGAGCGTGCGCGCGGTTGGTTCTGACCAGTTGTTTCCGCTGACATCGCCATGCACCCGAACATTCTCGGCCTCCAGCGCCAGCAGGAGGGCTGCGATCAGATCCCATGGATCGGCCGTCTCGGACACCTCACCAAGCGCCTCTCGCAAAGCGACGGTGCGGATCTCGCCAATCATCTTGTGGCCGGTCCCGGAGACGTCCGGTCGCTCTTTCGGGGCCTCTGGCGTGGCAGAGCTGCCCGATTGGTCAACCTTCGCGGCGCTATAAGGACGGCAGCGTTCTTCCACGATCTTCAGGGTTCGGGGATTGAGGCCGTACCCGATGACCTCACCCTCCTGTGTCGCCATCCAGGTGCCCATGGTGATGAAGCCCTCTGGCGCGCGGATGTATCCGTATTCGTCCGAGGTCAGGACAATGGAGTTTTCGGGCCGCTCATTGTCCAGCCAGTCCTGCTGTGCTGCGGCGTAAGCCGTGGCATCGAGCGTATAGCGGCTGTCTGTGTTGGCTTCGGCAAACAGATCCTCCATCCAGACAATGTTGTGCTTGCGGGCCAGCTCGTCGCCGAACCGGGCATCGCGGGCATACCATTCCTTCTGTTCGAGGTTCCGGGCCAGCGCGCCCCAGGCCACGGTGTCTTCCGGGTCTTCGGCCTTCACGCGATACTCGGCCGGATCCTCGTCGTCCTCGACGCTTTCGGAAAACATTTCCGCCCACGCGTCACGCTGCTCGTCCAGTGAGGCCTGCGCGATAATTTTGCGCTGCCGTTCATCAGGGCCTCGGCCGAGGGCGATGGCATCCAGAATGGGCGGGTGCAGCTTCGCCAGAAGACTGAGACGCTTGAGATAACTCGGCGTCACCATCAGGGCGGCACAGACCTGCGGATCTGTATAGCCAAGCTGCTCGCGCAGGCGGGTGACGCTGTTCCACTGTTCCGGCTCCGTCATGTCCAGACGGACGAAGTTCTCGCTGACAGCGGCCAGGGCATCGAGGTCTTCGCTCTGATCGCCGACATAGACGTCGATCTCGGTCAGACCGGCATAGATGGCGCCTTCCGTGCGTCGGTGGCCTGCCACGATCATCAGGCGTCCGTCTTCCAGTTCCCGGACGGCCGGGGGATGGAGGATGCCGATCGCCCTGATGTTCAGGGCCAGCTTGCGCAGTTCCTCAAGGCTTCCGATGGAAGAGCGCGGATTGTTCGGATTGGGCACAAGGGTTTTCGGATCGACGCGGCTGGCTGGTTCGTGACAGCCCCGCCTTCCCTCTTTTTTCATCTTTCCTGTGCATTTTCTCTATAGATTGCGCCAAATCTGCAAATGCTGTATTTTACGTAAATAAAGGAGAACGCAATGCGCACATTCTCGACAAGCGATCTGTCCCGCAAATCCGGAGACATCATCGCCAGTGCCCTGCAAGGGCCAATTTCAATTAATCAGCGCGGCAAACCAAGATTGGTCATGCTGAGTGTCGAACAATACGAGGCATTGGTGGGAAGCGCGCCAGAGCGTACTGCCGGTGCCACTACGGAAATGCCTCAGGATTTGGCTCACGACATAGAAAATGCGATTGACGGGTACCTGCTGGAAACCCGCACAGAACGATGAGCCGGATTTTCCGGCCCGGCATGGTGCTGCGGTATCCTTATCTATGGCACTGGCAGAGCGGGAATGGCGAAACAGAAGGACGCAAGAATCGTCCAACGGCGGTGGCCGCAGTCTTTATAGGTCGTGATGATCGTCAGTATGTCCTGCTGTTGCCCCTGACGACAAAACAGCCGTCTGCAACCCGCATTGCTGTTGAAGTGCCAGCGACCGAAAAGAAGCGTGCTGGCCTTGATCAGGCGTTGCGTCAATGGATCCTGTTGGACGAATACAACCTGGATCCGACCGCTACCTCATATTACTTGCAGCACACGTCATCGCTTGGTCAGTTCAGTGACGCGTTCATGCGTCCCGTACTGACACAATTCCGGGAGCTTCTGCCTACGGCACGGCGTATTTCTCGCTATCCTTGAGAAGACCGCTTACGCCCTCAATCCCGACGTTAATTTTGATTGCTATAGGCCATGGAAAGCGGACACGATCTCTTGGCACAGGATAAAAAAGCGGGAATCACAAAATCTCTCATCACTTATGTTTCGATCATAAATACTTCACTTAAGGCCTTCCATGTCTCAGTCAATTACATTGCGTAATCCGCTCGTCACTCTCCTCGCACTCACTGCCATGACGATCGGGATCTTCGGCGGGGCACTCTATGTCGCATCTCCCCTCCTGATGGCCGTCGTCTGGGGTGGGGTAATCGCCATTGCCATGCGCCCCTGTCAGCGCTTTCTCAGCCGCTGGATCGGAGAGAAATCAGCTGCTCTCAGCATTATCGCCGGCGCTCTGGTTCTCTTCGTAGCCGCCTCATCATACCTCACCATCAATCTGGTGACCGAGGCATCAACCGTCGTCTCACATTTCTCCTCGCACAAAGACACTCCACCATCCACACAGACACCCAACCCAACACAGCCAGGCCCAACTGACACACAGCCACCCAACTCTCAGGATACCAACCTACCGGGCGCAGTGTCGCAGCCTGCGGACAATTCTGATCCGTCAGCGGCATTGGGTCTGTCGCGTCTGCCTCAGGAGGTGACTAGCCCTCTGAACCGCATCCTTTTGCATGTTCCTGGCGTGGCTAACGGCAAGGTCAATCTGCATCAGGTCCGTCACATGGTGACCGAGAAGGCGGCTGCGTCCTCTCAGGGCTTTGCCAAGGGAGTGTTCGGTATTGTCAAGGAGATCCCGCACACGCTGGAAACTGTCGGTATCGCTCTTCTGACGGCGGCATGCTGTCTGATGTCTTATGGCCGTGTCTCATCATCGGTTCTCAGCGTGAGTGCGAATGTTCTTCAACGCGAAGACATCGTCGTTCATATCGTGCGCAGTATCCGCGGCGCCGTAAACGGACTAGTGTTGGTTGGCTTTGGCGAAGCGCTTGTGGTCGCACCTTGCATCGTGGCGTCCGGGACGCCTCATTCTGTCATCTTGGTGCTGCTACTCGGCATTGGGGCTAGTATCCCTTTCTGCGGGTATCCGGCTGTCCTCCTTATCGGAGGTGTCATTGCTGCAAGTCATGGTGTCACGATGGCAGTAGTTGAAATCGCCTTTGGTCTGTTTGTCCTCTTTGTCGGCGAACACTTCTTCCGTCCGAAGTTCATCTCCGACGAAACCCGCCTACCATTCTTGCATACGCTGATTGCTATTCTCGGAGGGCTCTCAACTATGGGGCTAGTCGGCCTATTTATCGGCCCTGCGCTGGTGGCCGCAGCGCACATGCTGTGGTGTGAAGCCGACGGCTCCTTCGAGCACGCCGAGGAAAAGCACTGAAAACTCAATATGAACCGCTTCGGGTTAGGCAGAGACGTCCGCTTCCAAACGCCTCTCTCCGATTAGCTGACCTTCCGCTTCCCCACCCTGATCCGTCTGTCTGCTCAGTGATGCAGGAGCAGACAGGCCGCAGTCGCCTCATTTCGGTCATAAACAGGGGCGTTTAAGTTTTTGGAAAGCAGACATGATCGATCAAGTGCGTACGAGTGTTTTGTAGTCAGATTCTGTA
Source organism: Gluconobacter sphaericus (assembly GCF_016757795.1). Taxonomy (GTDB): domain Bacteria; phylum Pseudomonadota; class Alphaproteobacteria; order Acetobacterales; family Acetobacteraceae; genus Gluconobacter; species Gluconobacter sphaericus. The sequence goes on from NZ_CP068420.1 coordinate 70,622, forward strand.
ATGCCCATTGCCATGTAGGCGCGCTTGGTCTGGGCTTCCCTGATCGTGTCCAGCGACAGTCCGTTTGCGAGCATGTCCTCAATTAGGTCGATATGCAGGGCTGCCAGAAGAGCGTGGGCGTTATAAAGGGCCGCACCCTCCGGCGGCGAGCCCGTCCCTTCCTCGATGAACCTCGCGGTCACCCCAAGCATCCAGCGATAATGCGGCGATTGCAGAATGCCCGGACCGAATTCGAGCGCCCGGATCAGGTGGCGGTTGTCGAGCTTGAACGTCAAGATCAGGTCAAGAAACGCTGCAAGACGCTGTTGCGGTAAGGTATCTTGCCGGAAAGGAGCCGCACCACTCTCCACGCTTGCCCGTAGAGCTTCGATCTTTGTGGCCCAGAGAGAGTCGAGCAATCCCGCGCGACTACCAAACGCGCGGAACAGTGTTCCCTTCCCGACACTGCATGCCGCCGCAATGGCATCCATGGTCACACGTTCAGGCCCATCAGCCTGTGCAAAGAGGATATCGGCGGCCTCAAGCATGCGGATCGTGGCGGTTGGCGGCCGTCCGCGACGAACTACTTGATTTTCGGACTTTCGGTCCGATATATAATGTAAATCTGGACTCATGGTCCGGAAATCATATCAAGGAAGCACCATGTCACCAACATCCGAACTGCCAGACTGGCTCGAAAATGCACTAGACGCACTTCGCGCAGGTGATATCGCGGGCTGGATGGCGATCTACGCAGCCGACGCATGCCATGAATTTCCGTTCGCGCCCGAGGGCGCCCCGCGTAAGCTGATCGGACGGGACGCCATTGCGGCCTATGTGGCCCATCTGCCATCTATAATCCGGTTCGGCGCGCTGAGCGACATTCGCGTCCATAGCGCTGGCAACGAACTGATTGTTGAGGCAACGGGCCATCATGAACGCGTTGTCGACGATAGCACAAAGAGCTTGTCCTACGTCTGGTTCATCGAAAGGCGTGACGCGAAGGTCACTCGGATACGCGACTATATGAACCCGCTTCAGCTTGCAGCGATTGTCTCAGACTGAATGACACAAGCTGGCATGGCGTCCCCAGAAGACTAACTGTCGGAACGGACGGCTTGAATGGGGCTGCTCTCGCCTACATCTCGGACAATCCGAAATACAAACAACTGATCTTAAAGCGGATGACGCTGCCCAATCTTGCCTGGGTCATTTTTATTTTCTCAGGCGAGTATCCATGCACGACGGGTTCAGTTCGATCCGAACTAACATTTCCTCTCTGAAGACTTGATGAAACGCGTGGTAAGCAACAGAGCGCCATGGAATAACGCAAGCAATCCAAATGTTTCGGCGTAAGCCTCCGATGCGACATGGGATGGAGCGATTGTCGCAAGCCGCCACCCGAGGAATGTGGCGCACGCTGTGATCAATGTCGGTCCCCCAATCCTTTGCATGATGTTCAGCGCAGTCGTTGCCATCGGAATATCTGGGCGTGCGATCGAAGCATATCCCACGCTCATCGCCGGAATACCGACAGCGCCCCCACCTCCGCCACGCAGCAACAATGCTAAGGCGAGCAGGACGACGTTCAGACCGTTATAGGCGAGCAACGCTAAAATCAGTGTGCCAACAAAGGACAAAAGAGCCCCGCAACCGGTCAGATCACGCGCGTCAAACCGGTCACTCAGACGGCCAATGAGCGGATAGACGCACATCATCCCCACACCCAGGGGTGCCATGAACAGGCCCGTCCGCTCGGGCGAGACACCGCAGGCGTGAATCAGCCATACGGGTAGAAGCATCTGACCAGCGAACGACACCCCGTTCGTCAGAAACATAATGATCGCCGACACCGAAAAGGCAGGCGCACGCAGCAGGCGCAGGTCGATCAGCGCGTCATCGCCCTTGCGTCGCGCGGATCTGACATACAGGACGAACAGCACGAGGGACGCGCCTAAAGTCGCCTGTCCATAAAGCCGGGCGACATGATCCATGCCGTAAAGAAACGAGACGAGAGCGGGAGCGAGAAATCCTAGCCCGGTCAGGTCAAGTGGACGGGGGCGCTCGTCATGCCGATCGTCAGGGAGAAACAGAACGGCAAGGGCAAAAGCCGCAAGCCCGACCGGCACATTGAGAAGAAAGATCCATCGCCAGGACGCGATGGAGAGAATGGCACCGGCGACGACGGGTCCAAGAAGCGGCGCGAGCAGAACAGGTGCCGTCATTGCGCTCGCGACCCTCGGCATCTGTCGGCCCGCCACACGAGCTACCGTCATCTGCGCCATAGGGGCGAGCAGTCCGCCCGCCATGCCTTGCAGCAGCCGGAATACGATCAGCGAGGGTGCCGACCACGCTAGTGCGCACAGGCCTGATGTCAGCGTGAAGGCACCGAAGCACCATAAATAGACCGCTCGCCCCCCGAGGCGGCTTACGAGCCATCCATTCAGTGGCAACGTCAGGGCGAGCGCCAGCAGATAGCCGCTCACCACCCATTGAATGTGTGAAAACGGAGCGTGCAGGGTCGCGACGAGATCTGGTAGCGACACATTGACGATCGTGGCGTCCAGTTGCGCCATGAAAGATCCGACCGCCGCGACGCTCACGATTTTCCAGGTGCCCGGAGGCAGTTGATCCGGGTCTAAGGCTGGCAACGACGTTCTGGCGTTCATGAATGATCTCGCGGGAAACCGTGAGACGCGCAGACATGAGCCATGCGTTTACGCATCCAGCGCGATCGCGTCGCTCGTCGTCACGCGGCCAAGACGAGGAAAAATCTCCTCGCAGGCAAAGCGCTGCATCTCTTCGGTTAATGTCGACATGACATCCTCGGCGAGCACGACATTGTATCCATGCTCATGTGCCGCTCTGGCGGTCGATTCCACACCCAGATTGGTGGCGATTCCACCGAGTACGATGGTGGTGATCCCGCGACGTCGAAGCTGGAGATCGAGATCCGTGCCGTAGAAAGCGCCCCATTGCCGTTTCGTGATGCGCAGATCGGTTGGTTCGGCAAGCCCCTCGACCAGTTCTGCCCAGTCTGGTGCGAAGCCGCCAGGCGGTGAAAAGGAGCGATCGACGACCGCATGAACGGCATCGGCGAAATCTGGCGCGAACGCTACATTAACCAAAATGACCGGTGCGCGGGCAGCCCGGAAACGTGTCGCAAGCTCTTTCGATCGCTCAACAATCGCAGCACCCGGTGTCGGAGCCAGGGGCAGCTCCGTGATGCCCTTCTGGAGATCGATCAGGACGAGGGCCGTCTTGGTGGCTTGAAGCGAAATCATGGAGAAACATCCCTGTCGGCGTTAGAACCGCCATCCCGAACCATTGTCCGGAACAAGCGGAAACGTTAGTAAGTTGAGTAGGTACTCAAGCAGGAGCATTATTTGAGGATGGACTCAAATTCGTCAAGGGGTAAACGGACGTCCCTTCAGCCGATGCGCGCGGCTGGGCGTCAGCGCGTCGAGGAGTTACTGGAGGCCGCGTCCGACCTCATGGCGGAACGAGGGTATGAGGCGACAACCATGGCGGAGATCGCCGCGCGTGCCGAGGCGAAGATCGGATCGCTCTATCGCTTCTTTCCGAACAAGGAGGCTGTGGCGGACGCTCTTGTGCAGCGGCATATCGCCGTTCTGGAAGACGAATACGCGGCACTCGCCAAACGTGCCGCCACACTATCCCCGGACGCTCTGGCGGACGTTCTGATCGAACTGCTTGTCACGCTTCATCCTCGCGTGAAATCCCTGTCTGCGCTGATGGAGGCACGGACTGACAAGATGGAGATCCGTGATCGTGCACGAGGACATGCCATAGTCGGAATTGCGGCAGCGTTGCGTGTCTGTGCGCCAGAGTTGGAGGACGCACTGGCGAGAGATATTGCTGCGGTCGTTCTAAACAGTATGAAAGTGTTGCGTAGCATGCTCGCGCAGGACGCGCCCACGACGTCAGGCTCGCCTGACGAATTGCGACGAATGCACCGTCTCTATCTAACGGACCGGCTGCAGCCGTTTCGGCGTACTCCAGATGGCATAACGGGCGTAGAGCCATAATTTCGCAGATTGGTGCAGCCAGGGTTTCAAACGCCAACTTCATCACACCCCAAGTGAGGAGGCTAGGTCACGTTGACAAAAGGTCTATACGATCTGGGTGAGATCTGATTCACTTTGTTTCTGTGGGATAGCAGACAGAGAAAACAGGTATGACACGAGGCGACCTGACGGATCAGGAATGGGCGGTGATTGGTCCGCTTCTGCCGCCTGAGCGCGGACGTTGGGCCCGACCAGCCGGAGACAACCGCCGGTTTCTCAATGGCATGCTGCATGTCCTGCGCGTCGGTTGTCCATGGCGGGATATGCATGAGCGCTATGGCAAGTGGAACTCCGTTTATGTCCGGTTTCGCCGTTGGGCTGAACAGGGCGTGTGGGATGCCCTGCTGCAAACCCTGGTAGACCTCGGCCTGACCAATAACTGGCAGCATATGCTCGACAGCACCGTAGTCCGTGCCCATTCACAGGCTACGGGCGCAAAAGGGGGGCTCATTCGGAGGCTTTTGGTCGATCACGCGGCGGCTTTACGAGCAAAATCCATGCCCGATGTGACAATCAGGGACGCCCTTTCGGCTTTGTCCTTACCGGAGGCCAAGTCTCGGATTACAAAGCCACAGACGCCCTGATGAAGCTACCTGTCCCGAACCCCAAAGCCATGCTGGCCGACCGGGGCTATGACAGTGACAGTTTCCGCCAGGAACTGCTGTTCCATGGGATCCTGCCGATTATTCCATCACGCAAAGGCCGCAACGCTCCACAGAAAACAGACTGGCGGCGTTACAGAGACCGCAATCGCATTGAGCGGATGTTCAACAGGCTCAAGCAGATGCGCCGTATTGCAACCCGATACGACAAAACCGCCCTGTCCTTTATGAGTTTCCTCAATATCGCCGCCGCAAAACTCTGGATTAACTCTTTTGTCAACACGGCCTAAAACGGGATATACAAATGCAATTTACAGCCAACAATACAATAGACCAGGTCGGCATTCATTATTTTTCCATGATGACCACTAAGGTTCTTGGTCATATTTGTCGGTTAAATACGAGTACAGATGTAGGGATTGACGCTTGGATCGAACTGGTCGATGGAAACCGAATGGCAACCGGCACATACGTCGCAGCTCAGATAAAATCGTCAGAGAATACAGATGAAAAAAATAGCATTACCCATTACATAGATGAAAAACATAAAGAATACTGGTTAAACCATAGCATTCCGGTAGTTTTTGTTGACGTTAATATCGATAAAAATTGCATCCTTATTAAGGATATATCTCAAAGAAATTTAGTTCAAACTAATACACGGTGGAAGATAACTCTGACTGAGGATGATGAATTATCCAAAGTTGGACGCGATCTTTTTTCAAGGTTGGCGAGGCCTCACCCGAGTGACCCCTTACGTTCCAAACTCCGCGAATTGCAGATTGTATTAAATGATTATAGTTACGTTCCTGTGATGGTGGCCGATATGGCAGATGGTCTCCAAGTCATTGGTCGCACAATAATGGAACTCACGCAGCTACTAAATATGGCCAATCTGGATACGGCTCGATATGGTCGCGAGATACGTTCTGATATTGAAATACAAATCGGCCGCGCGCTAAAAATTAAAACAGAGTGGTCATATTATTACACCTCAGATTGAATTGATGTCCTAGTTATTGCGGTAAGAAGCCAGGCTAGGCATTACAATGGCGCGTCAAGTCTGCCGCTGAACCGCTGACGAGAAGTGGCGTAGTCGGTCGCGTGGCCGCTTCTTCGTCATAATGCCTGTTAGGAGACATTCCGTTTCCCCCCGATTGTGTTGAAAAAGTCAGGTTGAGGTGTCTGCTCAGGATTTTGTATGCAATTGGGAATGAAAGTTCTCCATGATTACAACGCTCTATACGTTATGACATCGAACCTAAATGTCGAGTGCAAACTCCAGTGGGACTTTTTCAACACAATCCCCCCATATCGGTCGTCTGAATGAGCGTGTCGGGACCTGTGTTTTCTCAACGAACGGCAGAAAGCAGCTCACTCACTAACGACGGTCGCTTATCCAACATCGCCAGCAAAACCTGAGCCGGTCCGGTTGGCTGACGACGGCCATGCTCCCAGTTCAGAAGGGTCCCCTTGGCGACCCCGATGCTTCTGGCAAACTGGGCCTGAGAGAGTCCGGTCCGGGTTCTGATGGCCGCCACGTCAACCGACGGAACACGCACCTGGTGGGTCACGCAGTCGTCGGCCGGAGCGTCCGAATAGGCAAGAGCCTCATTTAGCCCCTGCAGAATGCTGTCATAAGCGCTCATGATGGTTCTCCGTATTTCGCAACAAGCGTCTTGCTCAACTCTATCAGGGCGGCCTGTTCAGATCGCGTCAGATTGTCTTTCTCGTTTTTGGCAAAAACAGTCAGGAGAAACAGAGGCATCTGCCTTCCACCAAAAACGTAGAGAGTTCTGTACCCTCCCCTCTTCCCACCATTCTCGCGGGAAAAGCGGACCTTTCGCAGACCGCCGCCTAAAGAAAGGCCAGCATCTGGCATCGCAGCGAGCATGTTAATCAGAGCCATACGATCGTCGTCTGACATCAGGGCTTTTGCCCGCTTTATGAATTCAGGCAGTTCGACAACGGTCTGCAGCTTTGACATTCACAATGGAATATATGCCAATAGCATATACGTCAACGGCGTATAATTCAGAGAGGCAAGCAGTATGGCGGGTATTCAGACAAAGAGCACCCCAAAAACTGCACGAAATCTCCAAAACCGGCAGTTTTTCGCCATAAAATCTATGTCCGTTTTTTTACTTTATCGGACATAGGGTAGTATGCATGAAATCGTCTCTAAAATGCTCTTCCTATGTGCTGATTTGGAGCCCTTGTCCTCGGACAAAAACAACTCTGGAAAAGATGGTTTCATCGCCTCTGCCATTCCGGGCGTGAGGAATTACACCCCCGCATAGACCCACAATCCTTTATCGGTTGTGCAGCGGCTTTGGGGGGGGGAAGCGAAAGGTCTGCTTTTAGATCCTATTACAAACAAGCAGACATCGTTGATTAGTCTCCTTCGCTTCAAACGAAAAATTGATTACTTAAGACTCTCCAAATCATCTAGCAACTGTGTTTAAGCGGCGGAGCTAATGCGCCATGGCAGGCCTGTTTTGAGGACGGCGTTGGCGATTGTGATGAGACGCCGTGCGATAGCGACGATCACCAGTTTATGTGGCTTACCCCGCTGTTTCATGCGTTTGGCGACAGCTTTCAGAACAGGATTATGGCAGGCAGCTGCCAATCCTGCCTGGAACAGGACGTGACGGAGAGATCTTCTTCCCCCTGAAATGACACGTTTCCCCCGCATCGCGCCACTATCGTGAGCCACTGGTGCAAGTCCGGCCATGGCAGCAGCTTCTGTCGCCGTCATACGGCCGAGTTCCGGCATTTCTGCGAGAAGCATGGAGACTGATACCGGGCCGATACCAGGAATGGATCGGAGAAGTTCTGCTTTCGCGGAGAGTTCTTCTGCCTCTGCGATAACGCTTTCAATCCGTTGTTCGAGCTCGCTGATCTGGCTTTCGAGAAATGCTTTGAGACTGCTGTCCATGTCCTCCAGTTCAGCGCTCACACCCTGCTTGCGGCGCGCCGAAATCTGGGCAGAAAGCCGTTTACGTGCCTCCACCATCTGAGCTCTGCGCACCGTCAGTGCCCGCAGAAACTGGAGTTTTACATCCGGCAGTGTTCGTCCTGCTTCTGGACGAAAAGCCATAAAGCGCGCAATCAATTCCGCATCGATCTGATCGGTTTTCGCGCGTTTCCCCATGGAGAGTGCGAAAGCTTTGATCTGTGCAGGGGGCAACTGGACTGCATTGAGTCCCATACTGATGAGAAGACGCCAGAGTGCCCATTCCTGTCCACCGGTGGCTTCAAACCCAATTTTGAGACCGTCCGGCATATTCTGAAGAGTTTCCAGTAATCTGGCATGGCCATCAGGTGAATTCTGAAAACGAAATCTCTGCTTTTCTGGCAGGCAAAAGCCATCGAGCCAGTCTCGGGACACGTCTATTCCAATGACGGTTTGCGCAGACATATCACTCTCTCTTTCTTATGTTCGCGGTCCCGAAAGCGGGCCGCCGTCAACTGTTCGAGACGGTGAAGAGAGGCGAGATCAGCCTGCTAGAAAACGTGGTCAGGCTACCAGGTGTTAAGCGCTGTATCTCACCTCATGAACGCCCCTGGCCAGGGGCGTTCATGAGGTCATCATAACAGGTTGGAAACACATAAGGTGTTTAGTCCCGTGGTTTGATGGGTTGGATTATGGAAGCGTTTGACGGTTGCTTCCTTGATTGTCCGGTTCATCCGCTCAACCTGACCGTTCGTCCAGGGATGATTGGGTTTCGTCAGACGATGTTCGATCCCGTGAGCTTCGCAGATCATGTCGAAGCGCATGGGGCGAGACCAGGCCGTATTGCGGTTACGGGGCTGATCAGCGAACTGGATGCCGTTATCGGTCAGAATGGTATGGATCCGGTAAGGAATGATGCTCAGGAGATATTCGAGGAATTCCCAGGCGGTCTTCCGATCGGCTTTCCCGACGAGTTGTGTGACAGCGAACTTGCTGGTCCGATCGATGGCGACGAAGAGATACAGCTTGCCTTCAGCAGTCTGGACCTCGGCAATATCGATGTGAAAAAAGCCGATGGGATAGCGTTTGAAACGTTGTCGTCTGGGCTTGTCTCCCTCGATATCCGGAAGCCGGGATATTCCGTGGCGCTGCAGGCAGCGATGCAGGGCCGAGCGTGTCAGATGGGGAATGCTGGCCTGCAGGGCATAAAGGCAGTCATCCAGCGGCAGCAACGTATGCCGGCGAAACGCCACGATCATTGCTTCGTCCGTCTCGGACAGAACTGTGGATCGCGGCTCTTTGGGACCTGTCTTCTGATCCTCAACCGTTTGACGCTTCCGCCACTTTGCAACTGTTTTCGGGTTGACCCCGAACTTCTTGCTCAGCGTCGCGAGCGAAGCCTGCGATCGCTGTATTGCTGCTCGCACGGCGTGCGTGGTCGTGGCGCTGCCATGACGTATCTGTCCCATAAGGCTTCCTTCCACTCGCGTGAAAATACCACACCATCAAACCCCGGGACTAAACACCTTATGTGTTTCCAGCCTGTTATGATGGCCTCATGAACGACCCTGGCCAGGGTCGTTCATGAGGTGAGATACAGCGCTTAACACCTGGTAGCCTGACCACGTTTTCTAGCAGGCTGATCTCGCCTCTCTTCACCGTCTCGAACAGTTGACGGCGGCCCGGTTCCGGGACCGCGAACATAAGAAAGAGAGAGAGTGATATGTCTTCGGAAACGGTCATTGGAGTAGATGTGTCTCGAGACTGGCTTGATGGCTTTTGCCTGCCAGAAAAGCAGAGATTTCGTTTTCAGAATTCACCTGATGGCCATGCCAGATTACTGGAAACTCTTCAGAGTATGCCGGACGGTCTCACGGTTGGATTTGAAGCCACCGGTGGACAGGAATGGGCACTCTGGCGTGTTCTCATCAGTATGGGACTCAATGCCGTCCAGTTGCCTCCAGCACAGATCAAAGCTTTCGCACTCGCCATGGGGAAACGCGCGAAAACCGATCAGATCGATGCGGAATTGATTGCGCGCTTTATGGCTTTTCGTCCAGAAGCAGGACGAACACTGCCGGATGAGAAGCTCCAGTTTCTGCGGGCACTGACGGTGCGCAGAGCTCAGATGGTGGAGGCACGTAAACGGCTTTCTGCCCAGATTTCGGCGCGCCGCAAGCAAGGTGTGAGCGCTGAACTGGAGGAGATGGACAGCAGTCTCAAAGCATTTCTCGAAAGCCAGATCAGCGAGCTTGAACAACGGATTGAAAAGCGTTATCGCAAAGGCAGAAGAACTCTCCGCCATAGCAGAGCCTCTCCGTTTCATTCCTGGTATGGGCCCGGTATCAGTCGCCATGCTTCTCGCAGAAATGCCAAAGCTCGGCCCCATGACAGCGACAGAAGCCGCTGCCATGACCGGACTTGCGCCAATGGCTCATGATAGTGGCGCGATGCGTGGGAAACGGGTCATTTCAGGGGGAAGAAGATCTCTCCGCCACGTGCTGTTCCAGGCAGGATTGGCAGCTGCCTGCCATAATCCAGTTCTGAAAGCTGTTGCCAAGCGCATGAAAGAGCGGGGTAAACCACATAAACTAGTGATCGTCGCTATCGCACGGCGCCTCATCACAATCGCCAACGCTATCCTCAAAACTGGAGTGCCATGGCGCATTAGCTCCGCCGCTTAAACACAGTTGCTAGGCGGCCTTGCCCATTTTACTGGTCTGCCGCTTATCGATCTGCGGGGTGACGTCGCGATTGTCACATCCTACCTCATGATTATTCATCTTGACCATGAAGGTCATCGACGCGAACTGCCAAATCATGGGGCCTCGACGGGATACCGCATTCACCGCGTGGTCGTGAACCGTTGGGAGCTTGAACGGCACAAAGGTCGCTGGATGATTGCCAGGCGCACCCTTCTGCCCGTCGACGGGTCGGCTGAGCAGCAGGAGCTGCTGCGCAGGGGTTTGAATGGGGTGTATCGCAGATCATTGGGATCTGAAGAGAACGAAGACCCGATCGACGGATAGTTGATGGTGTCGCAAAACGCCGCAGGTTGGTCAGTTTCTTACAACGATGGCCGACCAGAGACAGCAACGCCGCCCAAAGCCAGAATAATGGCGGCTATGAAGGCAGAACTTATATTGCCAGGGAGATATTCCAAAAACGATGACAGGAATTGCCCCATAAAAATGGCAACAGACAGGTAGGCAAGTGCTGAGCCGCGTTCGACAGAGTGGGTGCGTTCGATCGTCAGGTGATTGACGAGGGGAACTGTCAGTCCGAAACCGGTCCCGAGCATGATTGCAGCGCCAATCATCGGGACTGCCGTCATCATGGAAGCAAAAAGTGCATGGGCGGCTGCATAGGCCAGAAAGCCCGCCCGCAAAGTGTTTTGCTCCCCGATACGCCGACAGATTTTTGGGAGAAACCACGCTGCTCCTACAGCGACAAGAGAGACGAATGACAGAAAATACCCTGTTTGCGCCTCGGAGAAGTGAATGCCTTCCAGCCGTCTGGGCAAGGAGATGATCGCTGTGAAGAACACGGTCATGGAGAGGAGAGCGGCTATATATATTCGCGCCAGTTTGCCCAGAACAGAACCTCGATCTGCTTCTGTTTGGGGTGACGCAACGGGTTTGACTGGCGGATACGGTACGAACAGTTCGACGAGGACGAGAAAGACCCAACTCATCAGATAGAGCGAAAACGGCCATTGCCATCCCATACTGGCGAGGAGTCCTCCCAGAGACAGGAAGATAACGCCTCCCAGTTCAATGGCCATGCCCTGGAGTGCGATCATCTTGAGCCGCGCGTGTCCCTCAAAAAAATCGGATAAAAGCCCTGTGCCCGAAGCCATCACGATCGCTGTTGCTCCCCCGAGCAAAAGCCGGTCAGAAAAGATCAATACTGCGTTGCTCAGCCATATACATGCCAGCCCGAGCGCTCCGTACAGAGCGAGGCCAATACGCAAGGCCTGGCGAGAGCCAAGGCGTGTAATCAGGTGGCCGGCAAAGGGGCCAAAGATCACTACGCCGAGTGAGGGCAAGGTGACCAGCCAGCTTGCTTCCTGGGAGAGACCGAGAGCCGTCGCGATGCCGGGCAGGCCAGGTACGATAACGCAGCCGACCATGATCGTCAGACATGCGACACAGAGCAGAGCAAAGACGCCCCTTCGCTTTAACATGGACATTTCCTGTTTGGGCAATCTAAATACGAGACCAAGGTATCATAATATATACGAGACCGGCGTACCGCAATGACGAAAATGACAACCTCTACTCGCTCTCCGGGGCGCCCGCGCGATAATAAAGTTGGGCCAAGCCTGTTGGCGGCAGCCCGGCAGCTCGTCCTGCAACACGGATATTGCGGTGTCAGCATCCAGATGATTGCAACAGAGGCTGGTGTTGGCAGGCAGACGCTCTATCGCCGATGGCCGAGTAAGGCTGAACTCGTTCTGGCCGCGTTCCTGGAAAGCGCTGGTGATGCGGACGTTCTATCGGACGGCCGCGCCGAGAAGCGGTTGCTGCATTTTCTGGTCAACGTGTTCAGGAACTTGCAGCAGGATGGACCTGCGATCAGGAACCTGATTGCGTCCGCGCAGGACGATCCCGAATTTCTAAAGAGTTTCCGGGCCGGTTTTGTTGAGCCAAGAGCGGAAATCGTCGCCACCATTTTTCGTGACGGCATTGCAAACGGAGAAATCCTGGAAGATGCCGATGTGGAAATGGCGGTCGCCGCGTTTCATGGTGCATTTTGGTATCACCTTCTTCTGGGAGGCAAACTTGATGCTGAATTCGCGCAGCGCCTTACGAGGCTCATTATGAAAAGTATTTCAAAAGAGCCTCGTGAAGAGGAACTATTGAAATAGTTCATTCACCATGTGGACAGCGTCCAGATAAAATTATTTGAATTTATTCATCTATGTTTGACCGTATCGCCTGAATGGGAGCCATCGTGCCGAAGACTCTATCCCGGCGGATGAGCGCGTGGAACAAAGCGGCTGCAATATGAGCGAGGATATCTGCTGAAGTTCTGCGGAAGTCGATCAGACCGTTTGCTGATTCAGTCTCTAGCAACTGTGTTTAAGCGGCGGAGCTAATGCGCCATGGCACTCCAGTTTTGAGGATAGCGTTGGCGATTGTGATATGAAACACCGAAACGCTTCTCAATCACCCGCTTCAGATCAATACTGCGCCAACGGACCACACAGCCTCGGTTACGATCAGGTCCGGCGACGATCAATGCCGAGAGCTCCGCCTGCTGGTCCGCCGTCAGGCGGCAGACAGAGGCATTGCACCATTGATACCGCAGGCCGGCTGGGCCTGCAGCATTGAACCGGAGCACCCAGTCCCGCAGGGTTTGCCGGTCCATGCCACCGATCCGCGCCGCTTCGCCTCGACTGCTACCCTCACGCACCGCAGCCAGAGACAAAAGGCGCCTTGCAACATTCGCATCCCGTGTACGAGCGGCCAGCCACCGAAGCGCATCAGCCGTATAATCCGTCCGTAAAGCAATCGCTCTAGCCATACCCGACCCTCCGTCCAAGGACTGAATCAGAACAGCCTTCGGTATCATTATCAGGTGGACGTGTGGCGCGGGAACTGACGGCCCTGGTGGAAAGATATGGCAAACCCTCATGATTGTCAGTGACAACGGTACGGAGTTCACATCCCATGCCATCCTGAAATGGGCGGATGAGATGAAGGTTGAATGGCATTATATCGCCCCCGGGACACCGCAACAGAGCAGTTTTGTCGAAAGTTTCAACGGCCGGTTGAAGGATGAATGCCACAACGAGACGCTGTTCACGTCTCTCAGCCATGCCCGACAGGCTCTGGCTGACTGGCGGGAAAGACTACAATACGGTGCGCCCCCATTTCCAACTGGGTGGCAGAACACCGGATCAGGTTGCCAGACAAGTATCTCGGGGGCACGCCCACGAGATACTTGTCATCCCATCAACCCAAAGCCATAAAAAACGGGGTACGTCAAAAAGAACCGTCAATCAGAACGTCCAAAGCCGCGAATCAGAAACAAGACACATCAACCCAACGGTTCTTCGGTCCCTCCAGCTTCGTCCCTTAGCGCGTTGCCACTTTGCGGCGAGCTAGAAGAAAAATGATAATCAAAACAAACAATCCTGCAGCAGCTATTCCTGCAACACTCATGCTATGAGCGTAGCGTGCTATAAAGGGCTTGGGGCCGCCACGTTTGAGCAGTTCGACATCGCTAGCGCTGACATGCAAGGCGTCATTCCCAAATCTGGAGAGAACATAGTTTGCAACAGCGGCAACCTGCTCGTTGTTCAACTGGCCTTCGAAGGCTGGCATCGCAACGGTTCCGTTGTTGGTGGCACGGTCCACGCCTTTGAGGATGGCCATAACCAGGTTCTGAGACGTTGGACCACCGACAATGGTGTTCGAGGTCAGTGAAGGATAGAACTGGTCATGTGTCCCCTGCCCGTTCAACTGATGGCACGAGGCGCACGCACCGGTGTACAATTCCGCACCATTGGTGCTTGTTCCCAGTGTCATCGCATCAGGGCTGCGGTCGATCGGTGCGTCAAGCTTTGCGAGGTCTGCGAGCTTTGGCGTGCTGAAGCTGAAGCCCGGAGCTTTCTGGTTCGGGTCCCGAACAGGCTTGACGGTACGCAGGTACTCGACAATCGAGGTCAGGTCAGAATCAGTGAGGTGACGCAGACTGTGTTCGACCGCTTCTGCCATGCCTCCTGCCGCCTGGCTTTTGCCATGAGCACTGCCGTCACGCAGATAGGACTTGATGTCTTCGTCACTCCATCCGCCAATGCCACTGACAGGATCCGAGGTGATATTTGGTGCGTGCCACCCCCCGAGGTCCGCACCGCCGAGAAAGCGGCTCTGGTCTTCAGACATGGCAATGTTACGCGGTGTGTGACAAGTCGAACAATGAGCCAACACGTTGACCAGATACTCACCGCGCTTGGCGCCCCCCTCTTGTGTGGTTGCGGCGGGCATGGGCTTTCCGCTCGCATACAGCACGTTCCATCCCGCCATCAACCAGCGCTGGGAAAATGGAAAGGGAAGGTTCGTTTTCTTGACCGGGGCCTCATCGACAGGCGCGGTACCTTGCATAAAATACACATATAACGCGTGAATGTCAGCATCACTGATACCGGAATATGAGGTATAGGGCATCGCCGGGTAAAGATTACCTTCAGGGGCGACGCCTTCACGAACGGCTTGAGCAAACTGGCCTTCGGTCCAGTTGCCAATACCGTAGGTTTTTGAAGGCGAGATGTTGGAGGCAATGATGTCCCCCAGCGGTGAAGAAATGACGTAACCGCCACCATAATCTTTGCCACCCGGATTGGTGTGGCAGGCCATACAATCTGCCGCGCGGGCAATGTAAGCTCCCTTTTTAATGAAATCGTCAGTGCCATCCTGAGCCATCGCGAAATGCGGGATGGCGGCAAGGGTGAGAAGGCCAAGACCAGCGATGAGAGAACGTGTCATGACTCAGACTTCCTTGGCGATAATATCGGCAGCGCGAATGGCGAAGGCTACGCCTGTCAAGGTCGGGTTGACGACACCGCAAGCCGGGATGACGCCAGTTGTCGCCATGAACAGGTTACTATGGTCCCAGGCCCGGCAGTCCTTGTCGACCACCGAGGTCTTGGCATCATTACCCATAATGACGGTTCCCATGATGTGGTCACGGTTCTGCCAGCCGGTATTGTCGTTAATAACTGTACCACCCATCGTCTGAACGAACTTTGCGTAATCTGCCTTGGCTTTGACAGCTCCGCGCTCAATGTAATCATCGGTGTTGTAGTGGACGGTCATGGTCGGAATCCCCAGCGCGTCCTTGCGGGTCGCCGAGGGCTGAATGCGGTTTTCAGGGTTTGGAAGCAGTTCGAACACCGAGGAGATATCCACCCAACGTGCCGCCCAGTCCTTGATTTTTTCATCGAGTTCAGGTCCCACGATACCCTGGGACAGAAGATGCTGTGTGATGGCTCTGTTTGGCACGGTGTTGGTCAAGGCATGTTTGATGGCAGAGTGTTCACGACGAAACTCACCATCACGCCAGTTGAAGATGCCACCTTGCTGAACCTGCCCGCGACCTGGCCACAGCGGTTCGTCTGCCAGGAACTGCAGCCCCATGCCAGTATGGTCCATAATGTTGCGCCCGACCTGGTCGGACGAGTTGGCAACATCAGACATGAGCAAAAGTTTTGGGGTCTCCAGGCCGTTTGCAGCGATGATGAAATACCGTGCAGTCAGGCGGATGTCTTTGTGATCGGACGTTCTGTAGTGCGCTGCGACAATTTTGCCGTCCGAGCCCTTCTCGAGCTTATAGACCGTGGCGTCCTCGATAACTTTGCCGCCCATTTTTACGACGTGCTTAGCATGGACATCGCCGGAATACATGGCCCCGATGGGACAGACGGGCATGCAGTTGTTGTTGCCTGAGCAGCCAGGGCGACCATCCCAGGGCTGATTGGTGCGTGCGTTGGGCTCATGGATGAAGTTGAACCCTTCCGGAGCCAGGCGGGCCTTAATGCGCTGGAAGTAGTAGGTTTCCGCTTCGGGAGGCACTGGATACGGTGTGGAGCGGTGTGGAAACTGGCCTGCTCCGCCCTGCCCGGACTGATCCTGCGTGTCGCTGCCGGCCACACCAAGATTGAACTCGGCGCGTCCGTAATAAGGCTCCAGTTCATCATAGGAAATAGGCCAGTCGCGCCCGACACCATAAAGGGTCCTGAGCTTCATATCGTTGGGCAGGAAGCGCCAGGTGGCCGCTGCCCAGTGCCAGGTTGTACCACCGACCAGGCGGAGCATTCCGGGAAGGAATTTAAAGCTACCTGTGTTCTCAATATAATCGGGTGAGAAAGATGTCGGCGCCCAGGGTTGGTTCGGGTAGGGGTCGTTATGGTTGCCTTTCCGCGGAGACGAACGAAAGTTCTCAACGATTTTCCAACGCGGGATCCACCTGCCGGATTCCAGGACAATGACAGACTTGCCCTGTTTGAGAAGTTCATAGGCTGCGTTGCTGCCAACTGCGCCTGAGCCGACGACAATCACGTCTGCATCGTATTGAGTGGTCATGATTCTACCTACCTGAAATCAGCAATCAACCAGCGCTCTGGCTGGCGGGTGGGTTCACCCAGTAATTGGTGTGACCACGGGAATAACTTGGGATGACGGTTGTGTCGGCTGTCGGCGCGTACATCAGGGCGCCCACATAGGTGACGAAGGTTGCGTCATCGACAGGATGGCCCACGGCGGGCGTGGCGTCCATGAGGGGTGTGCCCGTATAGCCCAGATACCATGCGGAAATGATGCTCATCGCAACAGGAGCCTGATTCGCATTCTGCTCAGCAAACTGCTTGAAATCGGACATGTCCTTCAGACCATAGGTCTTCATGGCGCTGATGAGGCTACCGACCTTCTGGGGGAAGCTGCTGTCCAGGGCCGTCAGGGCTGTGAGGATCCTGTTGGAAATTTCAAGATTGAGTCCTGACTTTCCTGTCAGGGTTCCACACAGGTCATGAAACTGCGAAAGGGTGACGAGACCGGCTGCGCGCGCAAAGCCCGGAAGGCTGCCGAGAGCTGGAAGCGTCAACGAGGTTGCGAGAACCTGCCGGCGGGAGAGACCCTTTTTTGTGAAGCGCATAGAGATAGATCCTCAAGTTCTGAAATACCGTTCTGACAGTGACGCAGGCTTTAACACCCTCAACATCCCGTCTTCCCTAGAAGGCAACATTCAAAGCACTGCTCAGTACAGCAGCGTCGTTAAAAACCGTCGTTCCACCGACATGGTTGACGTACTGGAAGTCGCCCTGAAGGGTGACACCGGTCCGGACATGATAGGTGTAATACGCTTCATAAATGGTCTCATGGCCCTGAATGCCGTATGGCGTTCCGAAATTGGCACCGACCAGCGCCAAACCGTTGGCAAGAGCAGCCTGCTGGGACAAAACCGCACTGCGGGAGAAATGGGCCCACTGGAAAGCGATGCCGATACCGTCCTCCGGGCGGCCCCACAGATGCCCTGTATCCATAAGCGCCGCGACGATATGGTGGTTGATCTGTGAGGTTTTACCGTCTGCGTAGGCGTATTGAGCACCGAAGACGAGGCCGTTGGATGGGCCATCGCCGTGTCGAACCAGCATCTGGTCTGCCATGACCCATACAGACGTCTGACCGCTTTGTTTGCGAGCGGGCAGACCCGTGACAACCCATGGCCGCCCGTTGATGTCCTCATACAGGTTGTTGTAGCGCGAGTTGTCGTACATCACTCCAACCTTGTAGTGACCGATCAGCTTGTCGTGTCCGAATTCAGGAATCCAGCCAATTTCAGCTTCCGTTGAAAGTTTGCCCAGATTGGATTGTCCCTAGGACCAGCCGGAGATACCGCCGTTATATGAATGTGGCGAGACGGCGAAGACACCTCCCATGACATAAACATGAGGATTGGGCATCAGGCGCAGCACCCCACCGATATTGCCAGAAGGCCAGTCCCGCCCGCCTACGAGGTACTTCGTCGGCGTGACGTTTCCGCACATCCAGACGTTCATGAAGTTACACACCCAAGGGGCATTGTTGAAAAACGTCCCGGTCGGGATCCAGCCGGTGGCCAGGTCGATTTTATGGTTGAACCAGGATTTCTCGAAATATGCCCAGACGAGATGGGCAACGACGTTTCCACGCGCACCGTAGATCTGCTGAACCTGATTGCCGTTATCACCAAAGGAGCGGCTGAGATTGGTTCCGTGCCCATTGACGATGAGGGTGTGCAGCCACAAATCATCTGACCACTGACCGGTTCCAAAAAGCTTGCGAAAGTCGATATCGACGGTGCTGCCAACCTGACCTGCAACGGTGTAAGTTTTCTTGCGACCTCCTGATACATTTCCGGAAATCCCTTCGTACAGGGCAAGAGCGACATAAACGCCGTGCTTTTGAAGCCAAGGCTGTATCCCGCCCCAGTCTCCGAGGGCGTGCGTCGTCCCATATGGTGCACCGAATGATGGGGCCCCATAGGGCGATTGCAGAAAACCGGGGATAGTCTGCTGCAGGTTTGTCATTTTCACAGATGCAGGCGAGCTCTGGGTGTTGGTCGCATTATCAGCGTAAGCTGCGGACGAACTCGCAAGCAGTGTTACAGCGGCAGCGAGGCAGCAGCGCCAAAGACGGTTAGAGCTCATACAAAGACAACTCCAGCGCGTCAGAGAGCGTTAGCAGCGGCATGGACGACTGCGAGATCCTTCGAGCCATCGGGAGTGCTTATGGCAATGGAGCCGACGACGGTTTTGCCGACGAAGAGCGGAACACCACCTGGGTTGCTTGAGAGATCCGGCACAGCGAGATTGTGAACCTCTCCTTTGACCAGCCCTTCATAGGACACGTTGGTGTCTGTCTTGAAAATGGCGGCCGACTTGGCTTTTCCTAATGCTGCAGAGAGACAATTGGGAGTAGCATTCACCTGACGCTCGACATAGAGAGGAACGCCATCAGGGTCCGCGATAACGATACAGCCATTAATGTGCTGCTCGGCTAAAGCTTTGCGGGCGGCCGACGCCATCTTCAAAACATCTGCGTCCTCGAGTGCTGGCTTTTGCTCAACAGCCAATACCTGGCTTGCAGAGCCAAGGAACGTAGCGATTAAGATAGATGAGGTAACAAAAAAGTTGTTTTTCATAACATTCCTATGTTCGATTCGCTCTGCATACGACATTGAACATAATACGACGCTTGAAAATTCCGTGATCAGCACACAGTTGCGTTTTTATTTTAATGCCTGAGCCTGATGGGCTCGTCGAAAAACGGACCACCGGAGGATATGCGGGACCCGGATCTGGGCCTGGGTGATTTTCACGACGAGGCGACGGATTTCCTGAATTGACCACTGGATAAGCTTTTGCGCGTTGGAAGCGGTCTTTTTTTGAGCGCAAGGACGTTCGCCTGGGAGCGCACGGCGGCCATCATGGCGTGGGCGAGCATGACCAGAGAGACGTGGCGGTGCCAGCCGTGCCAGGAACGGGTCTCGTTGTGGTCAAGGCCAAATTCGTTCTTGGCGGTCTCAAAGCCTTCCTCGATCCGCCAGCGCGCGCCTTCAACGCGGGCCAGCGTTTCAAGCGGCGTCCCCTGGGGGCACCAGGTTATGAAATAGCGCAGATCGCCATCAGCGGGATTGCGGCGGACCAGCAGGCCTCGGGTCCATGTTCCGGTCAGGGTGTCAGCATATTCCGACGCGTGGAGATCGGCCATCGGGCAATACAACCAGTCATACCATCGCTCGCCCTTGGTACCGTGCCCGGCCGAACACCGGACCCAGGCTTCGTCAGGCAGGGTGTTGATAATCTCGCGGGCCTCGGCGACCCACATCACGTCAGGTCGCCAGGAGTAAAACCAGTGGTTGGCATTCACGCCCAGCACGAAACCTTTGCCCGTGCGGCGTAGAGCCATTTCCAAATCGCCGACACCATACACGCTGTCGCCCGCGACCCAAGCGAACGATATGTCGGCATCCAGCGCACGTCCGATCATCGTAGTTGCCAGCGCCGGTTTGGTGGCAAAGCGGATATCATCAGGAACATGCGCCGCTGGTGGGCATGTCGCGCCCTGCGGGTACTGCGGACACTGGCGGATCGCCTATAACAGCTGCCGCAACCGTCACTGTCCGCGCTGTCAGGTGAACGCCGCGCGGACATGGCTGGCCGAGCGGGAGGCCGATCTGCTGCCGGTCGGGTATTTCCATGTCGTCTTCACCCTGCCGGCACGGATTTCGACCGACGCCCGTCTATAGAGAGAGGAAGGCCCACGACGAAAATGAGAAATGCGGTAGTCCAAGGTTGGGATGCACAGTTTGCCCGACATTACGCAGAATCCATCGCCTGTCAGATCCTAAATTTAGCTGCGTCCGATTTTGGGAAGTTGCAGACACCGTCTGAACGACCGCTTTGAAGGCGTAAGCCGCCTGTCTGCTCCTACATCACTGAGCAGATAGGCAGTTTAATGAAAGTCAGCCTGAGATCAGTTCGTAGAGTCGGGATTGCGAACATATCACCATATCATCACTATTGATCAACTGCCTACGCGCTTCCCTCGATAAGTGAACGTAGGCCGACCGTAGCAACCGCTGCGACCTGCTCCAGACATACACAGCTGACACCATCTCGCGCAGCAGCCGACATGCCGGCCATTGTCACCGTCACGACGTCGGTTGCGATTAATGCTACCGCTGGTGCCCCGCGGGCGATGAAGGCTTGCAGCTTTTCACGACGGATCTGAGCAACGCGCATAGCGATGCGCCTTCCTTCGCCGCTACGATCGGCCCGCAACGCTTCAAGGATCAGGCACCCTGCTTGATCACTGCAGGTCGTGTATGTGCGTGCGGCTTCGCCCAGCAGCTCGGCAATACTGTCGACAATCGGACAGTCATCACGAAAGAAGGCCTCCAGCGGCAGAACTTCGGCCACATACGCTTCTGCAATTCGCTCGAAATAGGCGGCCTTGCTCCCAAACGCAGCATAGAAGCTGGCCGGCCGGATACCGAGTGCCTCGGTAATGGCGGCAATACCAAGCGCTTCATAACCGTGCGTGTGAAATAATGCGCGCCCGGTGATGAGAGCGGCATTTGGATCGAACCGGCGGGGGCGGCCACGCGCTCCTTTTGATAATAAATGATCGGTCACTCAAAAATCCTTGACGTTAGTGCTTAATGAATTATGTAGCGATCAATCAACAAATTCAAGGAGCTCCTAATGTTGGCTTCGGCAACACGCAAAATTCTGGTCATCGGCGGCAGTCGTGGAATTGGGGCGGCGATCGTCGCGCGCTTTGCTGCAGAAGGCGACGACGTGTCATTCACCTGGGCTGGATCGCAGACAGCTGCGGAGGCAGTCGCGGCTCGTACTGGCGCACACGCGATCCGCAGCGACGCTTCAGACCGCGATGCGACGATTGCCCTCCTGCGCGAGATAGGGCCGCTTGATGTTTTGGTCTATAATTCCGCCCTTCTGTTGCCAGGCGACCCGCTAACGCTGGAGCCGGATGCAGTAGACCATCTGATCGACGTCAATATTCGCGGCCCTTATTTCGCATCCGTCGAAGCTGCGCGTCAGATGAGTGAGGGCGGCCGGATTATCCTGATAGGTTCTGTGCATGGAGACAGAATGCCGTTCGAAGGTCTTACGGCTTATGGAATGAGTAAATCGGCATTGCAGGGTCTTGCGCGTGGTCTGGCACGAGATTTTGGCGCGCGTGATATCACGGTTAACGTGGTGCAACCGGGTCCGACGAACACCGACATGAATCCTCATGACGGTCCCCTCGTGCAGGCGATGCATGACGAGATGGCGCTCAAACGGCACGGCACAGCAGAAGATGTGGCACACTTGGTGGCCTATCTCGTAGGTCCGCATGCGAGTGGGATCACGGGCGCCATGCACACGATTGACGGCGGGTTCGGCGCATGAATGAAGCGGTCTTATATGTGATCTATCGCGGCACACCAGCCGATCGTTTCGACCGGGTATACTATGTGGAGCGCCACCTGCCGCTGGTGAGGAATGCCTTTGGTGCCTATGGGCTTGTGTCGCTCGCAGCATTCTACCCAGCGAAGGACACTTCCGAAACTGTCGCGATCTGCGAGTGCCGCTTTACCGATTCAGCCAGTATCGAGGTCGCATTCAGCAGTCGGGAAGTTGCGGCCGTCATGGCGGATGTGCCTCGCTTTACCAATCTTGAACCACTGCGCCTGCGCGTATTGCCTCTCTGAGGGTCTGATATGAATTTTCATCACCCATGGTCGAATGCACCGCTACGCAGTATTCGCCGAGGCCATTTCTGGATACCAGGCGAGCGCGTGGTCCAATCTGGCCGCACCTATCAGCGTGCACCGATGTATGTGGAGTGGGAGGCACCCGAACACGTTACACGTCCTTACCCGATCGTTTTGATGCATGGGGGCGGGTTTCAGGGGACGGAATGGTTCGATACGCCCGATGGCCGAGCGGGATGGGCGCAGCGTCTGGTTGAAGCAGGTTATGCAGTGCTAGTGATCGACCGGCCGGGGCACGGGCGTTCGCCCCTGCATACGGACATCACCGGGGCAATGGGACCGCCGTTTTCCTATGAAGGCGGCCGTCAGATCTATTTCCCTGGTACCAATCCGCGCCATACACAATGGCCGTTTGCTGCGGATAACGAGTCGGCAATGGACGATTTTATCGCGGGTTATGGGCCATTGCCCGCTTATTTGTGCGTCTCCCAGACGATGGATGCCGACCGGACCGCAGCCCTTTTGGATAAAATTGGCCCTGCGATCCTGCTGACGCATTCTGCCTCCGGCCCGGATGGCTGGCTGGTCGCTGATCGGAGACCTGATCTCGTGCGGGGTATCGTTGCGATCGAGCCAATGGGGCCGCCTTTTGCGACCATTCCCAACATCGGACCGATGACGTGGGGCGCTGCTGCCGCGCCACTGGCGTTCGAACCGCCTGTGAGCGATGCAACGGTCCTGCAAGCTGCAGAGCCAGGTACGTATCGCCTGCCGTCTCTGGTCGGATTGCCGATCCTGATCGTGACCGCCGAGGCTAGCGACTTTGCCGCCGCAAGCCTGCCCACTGCTGCATTTTTGAATAATGCGGGGGCTTCAGCCGAGTTGATGCACCTGCCGGATTATGGCGTGCACGGCAACGGACATGGCTTGATTTACGAGAAAAACTCTGACGAAGCACTGGCTCCAGTACTGGCATGGCTTGCGCCGAACACAGAGGCGTTAGCATGAAGATAGCCTTTATCGGCCTCGGTGCGATGGGTCGTGCTATGGCCACCAATCTGGTCCGCAACGGCCATGACGTTTCCGCTTGGACTCGCTCGGGCCGCACGCTTGCAGGTGTGACCACGCTGGAAATACCGGATAAGGCCTTCGAGGGCGATGTCGTACTGACAATATTGTCAGATGATACGGCTGTTCGCTCCGTAATCGTCGATCCAGATTTGCTGTCACGCGCAAAATCAGGTGTGATCCATGTGATGATGTCCACGATTTCGGTCGCGTTTTCGCGCGAGCTGACGGCGCTGCACAACCAAGCCGGGGTGGCATTTGTGGCAAGCCCTGTTCTTGGCAGGCCGGATGTTGCGGCAGACGGCGCGTTGCAGATCCTGACGGGTGGCGATCCAACACATTTGGCCAGGCTCGTGCCCGTATTCGAGGTTTTGAGCAAACGTATTTGGCCGATGGGGGACAAACCTTGGGGAACTCATGCGGCTAAGATTGCGTGTAATATGATGATTACCATGGCGATTGAGGCGATGGCGGAGGCAGTTGTGCTGACAGAGGCTAATGGTGTCGCACGCGAGGTATTTTTTGATCTGATCCTAAATACGCTGTTTGGCAGTCGATCTTATCAGGTCTACTCGAAGAATATCACGAACCGGGTTTACGAACCCGGCTTCCGTGCGGCTCTCGGCCTCAAGGATCTGAGGCTTGCGACAGAAGCGGGTGCTGCGACCGGTCGTGAACTGCCAATGCTGGCTGCGATCTTCGGACAGATGGGAGAAGCCATTGATGCTGGGCATGGAGAAAAGGACTGGTCGATCGTCGCGGCGCAGACATTGGGTGAGGCAGATAAGAATTCCTGAGAGATTATGGGATGCATAGTCAGGCGTATGAGCGGTAGTTAGACGGCATACAGAAAGCATGTCTGCTTTTGGAAATTCTCTACGGCGCTTTGCATGTCCGAGATGAGGGCGTAAGCAGCAGGTCCGCTTACGCCTACACGCCGAACATCAGCCGCGTTAAACGGCCATCCGGAAAGCGGGCATTAATAGAAACATTATGACAAGGTAGCGCATCGCTACAGGCTTGTGTGGGAGCCTGCCTCATTCAACAAAGAGGAATGAGCGAATTTTCTGTTCCGTCCACAACGCATATCCGACGTTTTCTGGCCTCTCCCGCAGGTGGGGCGTCTGTTCTCCTGCTGGCATCCCTGTTGGGTCTTGTCCTGGCGAATTCGTCATGGGCGTCGGGTTACGGCACCCTGATAACAACGCCCATGAAATTACCCATCTTGGGAGAGCGGGGGCCAGAAAACATTGATGCATGGGTCTCTGACGGACTCATGACCCTATTCTTTCTGGTGGTCATTCTCGAAATCAAAAAGGAAATTGTTTCCGGGCACCTCTCATCACTACGCAGCATCGCCCTTCCGCTTATCGGAGCGTTGGGGGGAATGATCGTGCCGGCCCTTACGTATCTGCTGGTAACATGCGATCATCCGGAAGCGACACGCGGCTGGGCCGTTCCTGTTGCAACGGATGCCGCGTTTACGTTGCCAATCATCCTTGCTCTTGGAAGGCATGTCTCGCCGGGAGCCAGGGCCTGGCTGATGGCGCTTGCCATTTTCGACGATGTGCTGGGGATTGTGGTGATCGCCCTATTTTATGGGAGCGCTCTGTATTGGCCGGGGCTTATCGCGGTCGTGATCGTGACTGCCGCATTGGTCGGCGCGAACAGGATTGGGATCAGAACTCTCTGGAGCTACGGCATCGGTTGCGTCCTGTTATGGGTGGCGCTTCTGGATGCCGGCCTGCACCCGACGCTTGCTGGAGTCATCACCGGCCTATGCCTTCCAGCAGTCACCTCAGGAATGGATGCCAGACAAGCTACGCCACTTGATCGGACATCTTCTGCGTTGACCCCTTTCGTTACCTGGGTCGTTCTACCGCTGTTCGGTTTCATGAACGTGGGTGTTTCACTAGCTGGCGTTCATCCGGACATGATGCTGGAGGCTGCTCCGCTCGGGATTATATTAGGACTGATTGTTGGCAAACCGGTCGGCATCTTTGGTATAACAATGCTTTCGACCCGCCTGAAGATCGCCACGCTTCCGGCTGAAACGCCGACGGGGATGCTGTTTGGGCTTTCGTTGCTATGCGGCATTGGGTTCACGATTAGTCTGTTTATCGCAAACTTGGCATTTTCCGGATCAGATCTTGTGACACCAGCTAAGATGGGCATCTTTGCTGGCTCTGTTCTGTCTGCCCTGATGGGATGGCTTTGGTTACGCTTCTTATCCCAACACAACCGGCTACCCCCCCATTCCTGACAAATTATAGTAGCTTTGTTTTTAAGCCTATATTAGGACCTGCCTCAGCGAGGCGTCTATCAAGAGTGCATAACGTTGCTCCGTGATCGGCGCAGACGGCAAGGTGTAAGGCATCACCTGCACGCAGCCCTAACGCATACTGATCAGAAAAACGCGCCGCTGCCCTGAACTGCTGTGTCGTTATGGGCAAAATCTGAAAGCTTTCAGCGGACAGACGAGTAAAGAGGGCTAACGCATTTGCACGGTCAGCAACGTTGATCTGACCGCTCCGTAGTTTGATTGAAAGTGCGGAAGAAAACTCAGTCGCGACCCAATCACTTATAAATAATTCGTCTGGATCCTGACTGGAAAGCCATGATTGCATCCGGTCTGTCTCTGCCTCGTTGGTCAGCGCGGCAACCAGAACGGACGTATCGATATAAACGCTCAATATCGTGCCTCGTCTCGCATATCCCGTACCATTTCTCGCGCGGACACAGCCTGGACTGTCATATTGGCTGTAAGCGAGCGCAGAGCGTTCAAATCAACAGGCTTGCGCTTGCATGTGACTTTGTCGATTTGTGCGACGATTTTCCCCCGACGCATAATGCGAACGGGTTCGCCCTGCATGGCCTGATCGACCAAACGACTGAGGTGGGCTTTTGCGTCCACCAAATTCACAGTTTGCACATCGAATCTCCTGACCATTAAACTAGTCACTTCATAGCACGGAGATTTATTCTAAGGTAGACAAATTAAGCGCAACCAGATCGCAGCACAAAGTTTCGTGTCCGCTTTTGTCATATCTGCGTGCATAGCCGACCTGCCGCTTCCCCCCCTAAACAGCCTGTCGGCTCATCAACAACAGAGCAGACGGGCTGTAGTCGCCCTCATCCCGGACATACAAGCCCCCATTCGCCAAGCTCCTAAGCGGACAGTCCGCAATCACCATGAGCTGATGGAGTTTCCTCCCACCCGAGTGCATTCTCCGCTCGGCTGCATAAAAGCAGCCCCTTCTGAGAACGTATCATAGAACAAGACATGTCAGATGGGGTGGAAGGCCTCCTTGCGGCATTGATGTGCCATACCGGCGGTTGATAAGCCTTCTGAAGGAGACCGCCCACCCCAACTGACAGCTAGCGGCGCGACCAGGACTGGTGGTGGAACGACAATGGGTGGTCCAGCATAAATCCACGGCCAGGCCTCCGCCGGAGCGGCAATCAGCATGGTCGCGGCGAATGCCACGGCCAGCAACTTCCATCCGATACTATCAGGCATTGTTCTGGTCCACTCTGAACACGCGAACGATTGAGGACGCCCAAACCTGCCTTTCTGCATTTTTGATACCTCTTGACACCATGCACGGAGTGCCCAGATTGAATCTGCCGGCCGCCGAAGGGGTCGGCAGACAGAACTATCAGTTTTGATCTTGTGTCCATGTTGCTCAAAGGAGGATATGGCTATGAGAGCCACCGTTGATTTTGCTCCCCTGTTCCGTTCGAGCGTGGGTTTTGACAGAATGCTCAACGCCCTTGATCTCGCCAGCCGGATTCCGGCGGTCGATAACTGGCCGCCTTACGATATCGTCAAGACCGGTGAGGATGATTACCGGATCGACATGGCGGTTGCCGGACTTGCCGAGGCCGACCTTACGATCACACAGGAGCGCAATACTCTTGTCGTGACAGGTCGAAAGGCGCCGGAGCCGCAAAGCGCCACCGAATATCTCCATCGGGGTATTGCGGGCAGAGAATTCGAACGCCGCTTCGATCTGGCCGAGCATATGAAAGTCACCGATGCGCACTTCGAGAACGGACTTCTGTCCATTACTCTGAAACGTGAGATACCCGAAGCGATGAAGCCGCGTCGTATCGCGATTACGTCCTCTACAGCACGTGCGGAGGAAGCCGTGCCCCAGATTGAGGCGCGGAAAGAGGCAGCCTGATGGCGTGACGAAAACTCTCCCCCGGCCATTCATCCGGCCGAGGGAGAATCTCGAAAGGTCATGAGCATGAAGAGGATGAAAATATCTCTGTCGTGCGCTGCTCTGAGCTTGTCTCTACTGAGCCAGTCGGGCGCACATGCTGGTGATGTTGTCCGGACGACTGCAACATCGTTCGATGCAAGGGCGACTGAGGGAACGTCCACAATCCCCGAAACCGGGGCTCGCACTCATTACGAAGACGGCACAGGTGATATGCTGGTCGACAGCTTGAACGCAAGCCAGTTGGATCAGAACTACAAGGGACCGGTCTACTCTCCCGGACAACCCATTCCGCCGTTCCGGCCCATCGACACAGATCATCTGGCACCGTCAGGGCCAGAGACGGCGAAGAAGACGTCCTCATCGCACGAGACATAGTGGGGATTGAGTAAAGGCGGCGTTATAGACCGCCTTTACTTCGATTCTTCAGGATGAAGACCGTTCAGGCTCACAGCGGGCCGCAGGATTATCTTCAAGATGCGCCTGTTCTCTGGCATCGCGCGCGACACGCGCATCCTGCTCGCGGACCAGCCAGTAGACGGCACCCAGCGCCAGAACAGCCGCCGAGAGAGCGAACAGTTCCATGGCAGTCACATCATGCAGATCCAGCAGGATGAATTTGCGGGCAATCGCCAGGAGGGCGATCAGGACGATGGTCCGTACCCGGATGACGTTCTCATGCTGGGCAAGAACGACCAGCAGGGAGTGTTTGAATTCAAGGGCGATGATAACAGTAAAGATCGCGCCAAAAATCGCCTGGAAGATCGTCTGGTTGATCGGATCGATTCCGACATCGACGACCAGATGCCATACCGCGCCGATCAGATGAATCGTCGCGATGGCGGTGACCAGCATGATGAGCGCAATCAGGGTCAGAATGATCGCCTGTTCAAAACGCTCGTAGAATGTCAGGCCCCTGAACAGCTTGATGAAGTGGGACCAGTCCCTGCTCTGCCAGGAACGTTTCATGGAGAGGTCTTCCATAGCCGTTTTCCCATCTATGAATTGCGTTATAGTTCCCACGCCCTGGGTCTGGTTTTTCTTTTAGAGCAGTTCCACTGATCCAGAGTTAAAAGGACTGGTCGAACCGCTTGATCCCTCGGATGTGGATGCGAACTCCCCTGCGGACTGAAACAGTCTCTGGAAGGGCTCATGGCCCTTCCGGCTTACATCCGGTGCCAGCATGGCAGACAACAGGACAATATTCTGGCATGATCTCGCACGGCCTTTGGCAAGGCCAATGTCAGTTGATTTTCGAGGTCTCCCAACGACTAGCCCAAGGCCTTGGCCATGTGCGTGCGGTCAGCGACAGGCAGGAGTTTTCGGACCACGGCGTTGGTCGGGTCGTCGCTTCCGGGTCTGGCGCGGTTCTCCAGCGAGATACCAGGTGGTAAATCAGATGGTCAGCCGCCCGATGCATGAGGCCGCCGTATCCGCGGTCTTTTTCCTCGTAGCTGAGATAGTGGGCAAGCAGGACCGCCAGTTCTGTGCTGATCTGAACGGTCGGAAGCGACATAATTTTGTTCGGCCTGTCCGTATGAAGAGTCATGGTGCACTCCTCAGGCCGGACCGCGTGTCACCCGATGTCAGAGCCGTCGCATCCAGAGGACTGACGCTCAAGCCAGAAACAGTGGCGGTGACGTCGATATGCACGGATCCGAACAGATGCAGGAGGGCGGCCTGAGGCGTATAGGCGCCCTTGACGGCTGCCGAGGTCCTGCCGTCCATAAGGATCGGGTCGATTAGGACCGGGCACCCGGTCTGCCGGCTCAATATCTCTATGGCGCGGGCCAGTGGCATGGATGGAATGTTTACCGGCTGCTTTTCTGTCTCGCACGACAGCATACCCTGCGGTGCATGAGCTGATGTCGGCGAGACCATTCCGACCAGCAGCATGAGGATGAGACCGACAGCGACATGTGGCCTCTCCCGCTGCCGAAGGTGCCGAGGTTGCTTGGCTGTCTGTTCCGCTCGCTCCGTCTTTCCCGCGGAGTGCGACCAAACTGGCCGCATTGTCCCCCGTGAACGGGGCACGGGGGGATGGTTATTCCAATAGTGCTGAAGCGCCTTCAGGTTGAGAAAATGAATAAAACTCGACATCTCCCTGTTCTCGCTGCTTTTGATTTCATCTGCAGAAACGCGGGACCTCCGATGGAAGGCCCCGCTCCACCCTCTCATTCGTGCGGTCGTTCCAGAAAAGATGGCGCTTCCGCTCGGAGAAGGCGTTTCTGATCTACCCGGCGCGGTTGTGCCTTACGCCGCGATCGGAACTGGCGGTGCGGCTCTTGCCCGCATGGGGACACGGAACGCGAGATCAGAAGCCAGAGGATCACACCCGGCAGGGGTGACCGTGCCCGCCTGGACCAGGCATTCCAGCGTAGAGCGAAGTCTGATCCCCGGTATACCGGTATGGGCCACCAGAGACGTCAGCATCACGCCACGTCCGTCATGACCGAGGCGGCGGAGCACGGAGAGGACACGCGGAGCTAGCGGATCGTCTCCAAAAAGGGGGCGCGTTACCATGATACGCCTCCCTCCAGTCGGTTGCGCCATCTCCGGGCGGCTGTGCGCAAGGAGCGGCGATAGCGGGAATAAAGTCCTTTCAGTGTCGACATCCACATCCTCCGATTAAAGCAACATGGACTTCAGTTGTCTGGCTCACAGAGCCTATGCCGGACCCGATGGCGTCCAGCGAAAGAAAAATTGGAAGAGATGCTTGCCTCGTCAAGAGGGCACGAAATGCAGATGGAGGGATCGAAGAACCGTTGATTGATGTGCTTGGCCCGTGATTTCTGGGTTTTGGCAATCTGATTGACGGTTCTTTGGGGCGTTTTCTGTTTGTGTTTTGAACGGATTAGGGGCTGTCCCCTGCTGGATGACTACGCGCTCGCGCTGATTCGCTCCAGGAAGAGAAGACGGCGCATATTATAGACGATATTGGCGAGCCCGATCCTCATGGTGGCCCGGGTGATACCGACAGTTCGGATCAGCAGTCCCGTCTGTGATTTCTGATCGGCAAAGACATGCTCGACACGAGATCGGATCACAGACTTTCCGGCATTCGATTTCTGGATATGCCGGGGCATAGGTTTGAGATGCGGCTTTTTCCTGTGAACCTTGGAGACAAAGCCCTGCTTTTCCATGAAGTCTTCGTTGGCTTTGGAGCGATAGGCCGTGTCTGCCCAGACGCTTGAGGCCGTATTGGTTTTATCCAGCAGCCCCTCTCTCAATCGCGCGCCATCGCTGGCAACGGCATCCGTCGTCTTCCATTTCCGGATGAACCGATACTTCCGGTCGATGGAGACGTGATCTTGTACCGAGAGCGCAAGCAATTTTTCCGGTTTCAGGAGTTCTTTTCGATCCGATTGGAACGACGTCCTGCTCTACTGTTTTCTCCGACAGTATAGCGCTCCAGAGTGATAGCTTTTGCTTCACAGAGGGTGATGCTGTTTCCCTCCCTGTCGCGCACTTCATAAGGCTTTCCTCGTTTGAGAACGCTGAAGATCCGGTTCACAATACGATTGGCAACGGCACATAAAGCCTGTTTGTGATGATGACCTTTCGCCGTCATCAGCCTCCAATAAAGTTCTGCCAGTTCAGGATCTGTTTTTCGTGCCGTATCAGCAGCAAGATAAAGTGCATGTTTGATGCGGTTATTGCCACCCTGGATCAGGGTCTGGCCCGCTCGCTCCACACCACCACTATCAGCCCTCCTGGGAAACAGGCCACAGAACCACCGTAAATGTTTTTCGGAATGAAACCGCTCAATGTTCTGCAAGATACCGATCAGGGTTGGCGCGAGATGACGGCCGACACCCGGAACACTGAGCAGAAGAGCCTGTGGGTCGAGGTGTTTATAGAGATCTGCAATATGCTGCTCAAAATCTTCAACTGGTTGGATTTTCTTCAGAACATTCTCAATTCCCGTCGCGATTTGGAATTGTAGTTCCGAAAAATCAATGTGTGTCCCATGAAGGTCTTGAGCGTATTGCGCCGCTTCACGTAACCCTGTGATCAGCGTTTCCACAAAGGGCCCACTGCGCGGATGGTTCCCTCCCGCATGAGCTCCAACATATTTGGCGAATGTCGTACGACGCGCCTTCAAAACATCCGAGGGGTGAAACCATTTCTGCAACAGGGCCAAAGAGAGCCGTGTTCCTAAGTCGGGCAAGACTGCTTCAAGCCTGGGGGATGCCCAACGAATGAGATCAAGCAGGCGCCGCCTGGCATCCGCGATCTCGTTCTGAAAGCGGCTTCTCTGTTTGATTAGACGTTGAAGAGCGTGGCTTTGCGGATCCGGAATGTGGACTGGATCAAGACGTGGTCCACCAAATGACGGTATGGCCGCCAGGATCTGGGCATCAGCCATATCCGTTTTGGCGTGTTCGGAAAGGTAACGGCGTAGAGCCTTGACCCGTTTTCCCTTGACACGAGCCACGGTGACGCCAGCATCTGCAAGATGGTGGGCAACAGGAAACCAGCTCATGCCGGTTGGCTCCATGATGGCCTGAATGTGGTCATCCGCTCTCAGCCCCATCACGGCTGTCTGAACAAAAGCGGCGAGTGAGGGCTGATCGTGCCTGAAACGAATTGCACGGCCATTAGGGCGGCCATCGTCATAGATCTGAGCGAGGTGATCTCCGCGAATGGCCAGATCAATACCAATGATACGGAATGTCATGGTCGGTCCTTTCTGGTGAGGGAACCAACGCTACGGTCACAGTCAGGTGTGTCATTCGTGGCCGATCAACTTCACTCAAAGCAGACGCCACAATCTTGTTACTCTTGCCCCGTCAGCGCGGCCGGACCGGGTTCATGCTTCACAAAAGACGAGACGATCGGCGGATCTCTCAGGGACTTCAGCCCCGAACCGGCCTGGTTCGCTCTGAGAGTATAGACCCGGTTCCCGGCATGCTGGGAACCGGGTCTGATCCACAACCACGTCTCCGAAGCCTGCGCTTCTCCGACTTTCTCCATGGCATCAAACCCGGCCCCGCTATCGATACCTGGGATTTGTAGCCAAAGAACGGGATGGCGAGATCGCTGGATGGCATGGTTCCATCATCCTGCCGCTTCGCCTTCGTGAACTTCAGCGTCCAGCGCGCATGGCGATCCTTGTGCGACAGCTTGGACGGCTTGTCCTGCCAGTCTTCGGGGGTACGTCCTGCCCGGAGATCTACCTTCTCGGCATTAGTATTGCGCTGCTTTGGAGCAGCCACCAGCGTTGCATCCAGGATCTGACCCGACATCGGCAGATAGCCTGCGTTCCGCAGGGTCGCATCAAAGCGCTCAAACAGTCTTTCAATGGCCCCCGCCTGTGTCAGGCGTTCACGGAACAGCCAGATTGTTTTGGCATCAGGCACCCGATCTGAAAGCCCCAGACCAAGGAAACGCATGAACGACAGCCGGTCGTTGATGAGATATTCCGTCCGTTCATCAGACAGATTGTTCAGCGTCTGGATCACCAGGATCTTGAACATCAGCACCGGATCAAATGGCCGTCGCCCGCCTTTGCTTCCATCTGAATAGGCCAGGGCCTTCTCCAGATCAGGGCAGAACGCTTCAAGCTGATCACCAAGCCCGCTCAATCGCGCAAGCCGCTCTTCAACGTCAAAGAAACCAGCCTGCTTCATCTTCTCCCTCAATCAATGCAGGAGAAATGGAATCACAGAGACAGACTCAAAACCAGAGGGTTTTTCGAACCCTCCAGGTAGCCCTGACGATTGGCTTCTGGCTTCGCGGGGGCGGGACGATACGATAGAATAGTCCTAACCACCCTCCATCTGCCATCCAGAGCGGGGTATTCCCCCACTATTGAGCTTTCTAAAATTAATTAGGCAAAACAATGCGAAGCCAGTCACCTTGGAATGCACGTCTCCCAGACGGAACCGGATCGTCAGCAGAGCGTCTAGCCGACGTGCTGGGATCAGACATACTCCATGGTATTTTGTCTGTTGGCGATCGACTGCCAGCACACCGTGACCTCGCGTGGCGTCTGGGCATCGGCATTGGATCCGTTACGCGCGCTTATGCCATTCTTGAAAGACGCGGATTAGTGCGGGCCGAGCATGGGCGTGGATCTTTCGTTGCAGCACGGGCGGATGATCGGTCGATTTTGCTGGATATGTCCACCAATATGCCCCCGCCCATGTTTAGTGACCGAGCACTCGCTCGCACCCTGTCACGTCTGGCCCGTACCGTCGACGCCGCCCTTTTTAACGTTTATCCACCTGTTGCTGGACATATCGAACACCGTCGAATTATGGCGCACTGGCTGACAGGTTGCGGTATCGAAATCGATCCGGAAAATCTGTTACTGACTGGTGGAGCGCAACAGGCACTCAGCGTGGCGTTCACCGTCGCGCGCCCACATGTGGGCAGCATTATAACCGAAGAGGTGACCTACCCCGGCATGCTGGACACAGTGCGTCGCGGAGGAAAAACCTTGCAAAGTATTGCCATGGATGCGCGCGGGATGATGCCTGATGGGCTGGAAGCCGCCTTATCGTCACCCCAAACTGGACGGGCATTAGTGTATGTAACGCCCACCCTGCATAATCCAACCACCGCTTGCATGGATAGCGATCGAGTACATGCCATTGCCCAGTTATGCCGCCGGTTCGATGCTCTGGTCATCGAAGATGGTGTCTATGCTGGACAGAGCAAGCTAAACCACACTCTCGCGGCGCTCATTCCGGAACGGACTTTTCATGTTTCCAGTCTGTCAAAAATCATCAGTCCAGGTTTGCGCATAGGCGCGCTTGCCCCCCCAGCTGCATTCGCAGCGCAGACACTTCCAGTACTGCTTGCATCATCCCTGATGATCGCTCCCCTGTCCTATGCGATGATGGCTCAGTGGTTGAGCGATGGAACGGCTAGCAGCGTCCGTCAATCTTTACGTGCCGAAGCCGCAAGACGACGGAATCTTGCCCGTAATATATTGGGCAAACGCATGACAGAACCGGGTGGAGACGGCTTTCACCTTTGGCTGCCCATGGATGCATCCACAGCAGAAAACGTCGCTGAAAACGCAAAGGCACTCGGTGTTTCAATCGCACCACCGAGCGCTTTTGCCAGTTGCGACACCCTTCAAACAACAGGCGTAAGGCTCGCCCTGGGTGCCGTATCCTTCAAAAATCTGACCGTAGCGCTGACGCGCATACGTCAGGCATGCGAACTAGTAGAAAGAAAAGTGTCACGCGACACTATAGTCTTAGGCTGAAAGTGTCACTCCGCGTTAGTCTGACAAGAACAGTCAGGCGGCGGAGAGAAAGCATGTCAGACCTATCAACAAATGTCCTTACTATCATTGCCGAAATCTACATCCGACCTGAACATCAAGATGCCGTCCTCGGAGCCGTTGCGGCATGCGTTATCGCGTCGCGTTTAGAGCCGTCCAATATCTCCTATGACTGCAAACGTGACCAAAACGACCCACAGCATCTCGTGTTTATCGAACAGTGGGAGAGCCTCGACGCGCTTCTAATTCATGAGCAGACGGCACATTTCCTGGCCATGAAAGAAACGTTTACGGCAGGACTGGAAAGACCATTGACGGTCACATTGCTTGAGCCGTGTCCCCGGATGGCCTGACGATGGCAAAATACGTCTATATCATCGGAACGCGAGACACCAAGGACGCAGAACTCTGTTATCTGCGAACCAAATTGTCGGAACGTGGTGTGCTCTCCAGAGTTGTCGATGTCTCCACAGGACGCAATTACACCAGTGTCATTCAAGCTACAGATGTCGTGGCATGGGACGTCGCATCATGCCACCCGCGTGGGCCCGATGCCGTATTCTGGAATGTCAGAGGTTCAGCAATTGCAGGAATGTCTGACGCGTTGTTGCACTATCTCTCCTCGCGCCCTGATGTGGCAGGAGTACTGGCACTAGGGGGATCAGGAGGCACCGCACTGGTAGCACCTGCTTTACAGGTACTGCCCATCGGTGTTCCAAAAATTCTTGTGTCCACCGTGGCATCTGGAAACGTCGCGCCGTATGTCGGTGGATCCGATATAGCAATGTTGTATTCCGTGGTCGATATGCAAGGGCTGAACCGCGTATCGCGACGGGTGCTCAAAAACGCAGCGAATGCCATGGCCGGTATGGTGCTTTCTGCGACACATGAACCCGAAGACCAACGCCCTGCGATTGGCTTGACTATGTTTGGTGTAACGACACCCTGCGTCACACACCTGACTGATACCTTGCATCATCAGTTCGATTGTTTGGTGTTTCACGCCACCGGCACGGGTGGTCGTTCGATGGAGCAGCTTATTGAGCGTGGAGTCATACGCGGTGTAATTGACGTTACAACAACGGAATTCTGCGACCTCATTGCGAATGGTATTTTTCCTTGTGGAGAAGACCGGCTCGGCGCAGTTGCACGCACTAAAGTGCCTTATGTCGGCAGTTGCGGTGGTCTCGACATGGTCAATTTCGCAGCCCGAGATACGGTTCCACAAAATTATAGAAATCGCGTTCTGGTAGAGCATAACCCACACATCACACTGATGCGTACATCAGCCGAAGAATGTCGTCAGATGGGGCAAATGATCGCCGAACGTTTGAATCACTGCGAAGGCCCCGTCACATTCTTTATACCGGAAGGCGGCTTTTCTTTACTTGATGCGGCTGGAGAGGTCTTTTTCGATCCCGAAGCCGATGAAGCATTCGTCGCGGCGTTATCAGGGATGCTGCGCGAAAGCGCAAGGCGAAGGCTGATACGCCTGCCATATGCGCTCAATGATTCTGCTTTTGCTCAGGCAATGGCGGACGAATTTCAGACAATGTTCAAGGAGACCGAATTCAATGCCTAGCATTGCACGCGAAACTATTCTTGGTCGTTTGCGCGGCCTTATCGCAGAAGGGCGCCCCATCGTTGGGGGCGGAGCAGGAACAGGTCTTTCCGCCAAATGTGAGGCGGAGGGCGGCATCGATCTGATCGTCATTTATAACTCCGGTCGTTACCGCATGGCTGGACGCGGTTCACTTGCGGGCTTGCTTGCTTATGGCAACGCCAATCAGATCGTTATGGAGATGGCACGTGAGGTGCTGCCAGTTGTCCCAAACACGCCAGTACTTGCCGGCGTGAATGGTACCGATCCATTTGTGGACTTTGATGTATTCCTCGACGAAATACGCAGGGTGGGTTTTTCTGGTATACAAAACTTCCCGACAGTCGGGCTGATTGACGGTACATTCCGAAAAAACCTTGAAGAAACCGGCATGAGCTATGCTATGGAAGTGGATGTCGTCGCTCGGGCCCGCAAGAAAGATTTGCTCACGACCCCTTATATCTTCGACCCAGAGCAAGCTGTCAGCATGACAAAAGCGGGCGCGGATGTTCTGGTTGCCCACATGGGCCTGACAACTGGTGGCAATATTGGTGCAGAAACAGCATTCACACTGGACGACTGTATAACGCTGATCAACCAGATGACGGATGCTGCCAAAAGTGTGAGAGACGACGTCATCGTTCTTTGCCATGGCGGACCGATTGCAATGCCTGAAGATGCCCAGAAAGTCCTCAAGGCTTGCCCTGATTGCCATGGATTTTATGGTGCATCGAGTATGGAACGGTTGCCAACCGAACGCGCGCTGGTCGAACAGACACAATTGTTTAAATCTATGACGCGCTAGTATTCTTCCTGAAGGGCATGTTAGGAAATAGTAATGTCTTAAACATGCCTTTCTTTTTCCTTCCGTACATTTGAAAAATTCCATGAATAGCCATATAAATCAGGAGCATAGACATGATAGGAAGCGATATCAGTGATGCTATGCTCCGGCCCCAGTCTCGGGAACAGATCCCCGACGATGAAGAGATCGCCAGTCAGCGTCACGGCTGGTAGTGTGTATGACACAAGGCGATCTCATGAAACCATTACCAGCCCTGATACATGGTAGATCATACCTCCCAAAAAGAATGTAGTGTTATGGCGCCTCGCATCAGCAAAGATGCCATCACCCGAAATGAAACTCTGTAGGCCTACGGCTATCCCGGACGGGCCAAGGGGAACGATGGAACACCCATCAGACGGGCCGTCTCATAAGCCTAAGCACCCTTAATGCCCTCTCCGCGTTGACAGGGTAAATTGTACAACAGAGCCACACAACAGGAGAAATGTCATGCCCCTCGACGTCGCCAGTGCCATTCTGCAACGCCGCGCTACCAAAGTCTTCGATCCCGACCACCGCATGACGGACGCTGAACTCGACACACTGCTCGGTCTCGCCCGCCGTATGCCAACGGCGTTCAACATCCAGAATTGGCGCTTCGTCGCCGTGACCGATCCAGAACTGCGCACCAAGATCCGCGCCGTCGCATGGGATCAAGCTCAGGTTACCGACTCTTCCGTGCTTCTGGTTCTCTGCGCTGACATCAAGGCGTGGGAGAAATCCACCACGCGCTACTGGGAAAACGCCTCCACCGAAGTGCAGCAATTCATGACCGGCGCGATCGATCAGTATTATCGTGGACGCGAACAGGTCCAGCGCGACGAAGGCATGCGCTCGTGCGGTATGGCAGCGGCAGCCATCATGCTACAGGCCGAAAGCATGGGCTACGGCACATGCCCGATGGACGGTTTCGACTTCGACGCAGTGGGCAAGCTGATCAATCTTCCCGAGGACCATGAAATCGTCATGTTCGTCGCGGTCGGTAAATGTGCCAAGTCCCCTCACCCGACCGGCGGCATCCTTCCGACAGACGAGATCATTTTCAGGAACACGTTCTGAGCCGCCACTCGCCTCAAAAGTTGCCAGAAGGCCGCCCGTGACAAACGCTACCGCTCACACGACATTCCGCCTGACACCGGCGATAACCGGACTGTTCGCCGGGGTGTGCGGCCTGACGGTCGCGAACATCTACTACGCGCAGGCTCTGATCGGCCCCATCACGAGTGCACTGGCCATTTCCTCCACATGGGCGGGAAGTATCGTCACGCTGACCCAACTCGGCTACGGGGCTGGGTTGGTCCTGATCGTGCCGCTCTGCGACCAGTCCGAAAACCGTCGTCTGATCCTCCTGACGATTGCCGGGCTTGTCGTCAGTCTGATCGGAGCGGCGCTCAGCACCTCAGTCGCGACATTCATGCTGTTTTCCGTCACCATCGGTCTGTGTTCCGTGGGGTCGCAGATTCTGCTGCCGCTCGCCACGCATTTCGTGGAACCCGGTCAACGTGGCAGAACGATCGGCAATATCATGGGCGGCCTGCTGTCGGGGATCATGCTCTCGCGGCCCGTCGCAAACGCTATGGCGGCCGCGTTCGGCTGGCGAGCCGTGTTCTGGGTCTCTGCTGTCGTCATGATGCTCGCGGGTCTTGGGCTGGCGCGCGTTCTGCCCGTTCAGGCCCCAACCCGCCGCATGTCTTACGGAAGCCTCTTGCGGTCGATCATGCATCTTCTGGTCCAATACAGGACGTTAAGGGTTCGCATCGCCTGTCATGGTCTCGTCTTCGCTGTCTTCAACATGTTCTGGACCGCCATTCCGCTTTTGCTTCATGCCCAGTTCGGCTTTAGCCAGGGCAAGATTGCCCTCTTCGCACTCGCGGGAGCAGGCGGCGCACTGGCCGCTCCTCTCGCAGGACGCTTGGCTGACGCCGGACTGACCCGTCCGGCGACACTGAGCGCAATCGCACTCGTAGGCGCAACGTCTCTCACCTCGGGCTGGGCCGTCGCTGCAGGTTGGATTATCGTCCTCGCGGTACTTGCGCTGCTGCTGGATGGTGGGGTGCAAACCAATCAGGTCATCAGCCAGCGCGTGGTTTACAGTCTCAACGACACTGCGCGCGGACGCCTGAATGCTGCTTATATGGGCGGTGTGTTCGTCTGCGGTGCGCTCGGATCGTCTTGCGGGGCCGCACTCTACAGCATTGCAGGTTGGTGGGGCTTTGCGATCGCAGGAACGCTCATGTGCCTTGCCTCCCTCGCGCTCTTTGCCGCCACGAATGGTAGGCATGCCGCCTCATGAACCCTGCTCCATTCTCTCCGTCCCTGATCTGGTTTAAAATGCACGAACAGATAGAAATTCAAGACTAGTCTGCTTACCGGCGTCGACCTTCTTGATGCATTCGTTCAGCGTATGCGTCGAACAATCTACCTTGGTAGTACTCGATCTAAGTGATATCGGCTGAATTTTATTATCGCTGTCCTCGTTCGGCTATCAAATTCAGAGTTCCAGAAGGACAAATTACTGGAGAATTTCATTAAATTCCAGAACGTTTCCGTCTGGATCACGAATAAAACAGACGACGCGTCTGTCGTGTCCCATATGCACGGGGCCTTCTGTGATCGTAATCCGTTCCTGTTCCAGCCAGGGAACAAAATCTACCATACTTTCGATAATAAATGCCGCATGTGTGTATCCTGGATATTTGACAGGAACATCCATCAGAACATTACCAGCCGGGTCTGACACACCATTAAAAATAAGATGAATACGAAGCCCGGATGGGTGATGTAGACCACAGGCTTTCACCGCTGGAGCGTATTCTTCTGGATCACGGATGAAGCCAAATTTGGCATAAAACCGTTCGGAAACGGCGAGATCCGTCACACGAATGCCTACATGATCTAGACTCAGATGAGAGAAGTTCATTGCGCCTCTCCTGTTTTCAAATCCGCTACAATATTCGCGAATGGAACAAATCCCTCTAGGCTTTCCGTGCGCTGCAACCATCTACTAATGGCCTTGTATTCTGATAGATCAACATTTCCTTCCGGAGCTCTCGCGACATAACTGTAAAGCGCGACATCCGCGATTGTCGGTTCTTGGGTTCCTGCGATCCAGGTCCGGCCCTGCAAGGTTTGGTCGATCACTTTGAGTGTGTCGTGAGCACGCTGGATGACCTCTTCCGGATTGAAGGGGACGCCAAAGACTGTCACAAGACGCGCAGCACAGCATCCATATGTGATTTTTCCTGCCGCAACAGACAGCCAACGTTGAATTTCCGCCTCTGTTACTAGATCCTCTGGCAGCCAATGAGATGGCCCCATTTTTCGCGCGACATAAACAAGGATGGCATTGGAATCCGCAATGATAGTCCCGTCATCATCTAAAACGGGAATTTCTCCAAAGGCGTTCAGCCTTAAAAATTCCGGAGTTCTCTGCTCACCCGCGGCAAGGTCGACAAGCGTCAATTCGTGAGGCAAGCCGACAAGAGAGAGAAAGAGGTGCGCCCGATGCGCATGCCCCGAAAGGGGATGATAATAGAGCTTCATGGGGGACTCCCGAAAAAAACGGTTGAACAGATACATTGTCTTCTCACGCAACAAGGCATGCGATAATCTGTCGAAATCGCACTTCATTATTGCGTTTTATGGCTATAATTTGTTGATTACAGGAGAGAGATCTGATCGACCTTCCGGCATTGCGGATCTTTATGGCCGTGGCCGATCACGCCAGTTTTGTCGGAGCATCCCGGAAGCTGGGTCTTTCGGCAACAACGGTAACACGGACGGTGAGAAGCCTAGAGACAGCCCTCGGAATCTCCTTATTCAGCCGTACAACCCGCTCTGTGCATCTGACCACTGAAGGCGTGGAGTTTCTGGCTCGGTGTCGGGCAGCGATTTTCGACCTAGATGGTGCGATTGCTATAGCGCAAGGTGCGAGGACTGCTCCCCAAGGAGTGTTGTCGATCACCGCCCCCGTTATATTCGGACGGGTACACGTCCTTCCCGTTGTCACAGAACTTTTAAAAGCCTGGCCGCAATTGAACATCAGGCTTTTTTTGACAGACCGGGTTGTT
Source organism: Gluconobacter sphaericus (assembly GCF_016757795.1). GTDB lineage: Bacteria > Pseudomonadota > Alphaproteobacteria > Acetobacterales > Acetobacteraceae > Gluconobacter > Gluconobacter sphaericus. The sequence goes on from NZ_CP068420.1 coordinate 112,064, forward strand.
CATCTGGTGGAAGAAGGAATTGATCTCGCCATCCGGATTGCACCTCCACAAGACAGCGCCCTGAAGATGCAGAAAATCGGAGAGGTCCAGAAAATCTTTGTTGCCAGCCCGGCTTATCTGAAGAATCACGGAGAGCCACAGGTTTTTGAGGATCTCGCAACGCATAGCCTCATTGAGGTTAATGAATATGCAGCGGGATATTCTGAGTGGCGACAGGGCGGGACATCTGGTTTTTCGATAAAAGTCTCGCCCCGGCTTTTCGTGAACAGTGTCGATGCGGCTCTCACAGCCGCCATCGAAGATCTAGGCATCGTCACGGCATTATCCTACCAAACTCACCAATTTGTTGAAAATGGGCAGCTTCGAAGAATTTTGACTGATACCCCCGCCTCAGTACTTCCGGTCTTCATCCTGTTCCCTGCCAAAGAACGTCAGTCCGTAAATGTTCGAACGTTTGTTTCCGCGATGAAAGACAGGTTTATGGCAAAAAGGTCTCTCAAAGCACACCCCACATAGAAGAAGGGTCCCGTGCAAACAGCCGCTACCATTTTTATGCACTGTGCGGCTTTACGTTTGAGCTTTATTCCATGGATTAAATACAAAGCTTTTTGAGCTCTAAAGCGGCAGACTACCCTGGTTCAGAGCGAGTTCGCGCAAGACGCAGAAAAGCGCCGGTCAAAATCTTTGGCGATTGCGGCAAGAGTGACCTCGCCTAGTTGAGCGATCAGAAGCGCCTCGGCTTTTTCCAGTGCGCTCGTCATTGAGGCGTTCACGGCCTGCTCGACGAGGCAATCGGGCGCAGGGTCGAGCAGACCAATTGCGAAAATACGCGGCTGCCCCACGGCTTTGTAGACATCAAGCATCGAGATACTTTCCAGCGGCTTCAGAAGCGTCCACCCGCCAGCATGCCCCTTGATGGAACGGACGAACCCCACATCCCGCAGGCCCGCCATCGTACGCCGAATAACAACCGGATTGGTATGCAGCATTTCCGCTGCTTCACCGGAGGTGATGGGCCCATTCGCGCGATCCATATGGATCAGCAAATGCATCATTCTCGATAATCGCCCGTCCAGTTGCATCGCCTGCCCTTTAGGCCCTTCTATCATGTCACATCAAGAGTTGCAAAAAGCTGATATGCATATATGTAACTCCATATATTACATATGAAGTTGAATAGGATTTAACGATGTATGATGTGATCGTGATAGGGGGCAGCTTTGCCGGACAAGCGGCAGCTATTCAGCTGGCACGGGCTCGCCTGAGCGTTTTGCTGATCGATGCTGGCTTACCGCGAAACCGCTTCGCAGACGCGTCTCATGGTTTCCTCGGCCAGGACGGCAAAGCGCCTAACACCATTATGCGTGAAGCCACTGCACAATTACGGCGATATCCAAATGCGCAGATCTTGCAGAACGACGCGCAGAAGGTGGCACGAAATGGCAAGACATTTACTGTGCATCTAGCCAACGAAGCCAAATATCAGGCGAAGCGACTGATAATCGCTACTGGCGTTTCCGATACTTTGCCCGATATCCCTGGTGTAGCGGAACGATGGGGCAAGACCGTTCTTCATTGTCCTTACTGCCACGGATATGAGGTCCGCAATCATCAGCTTGGAATTATCGCCACAACCCCAATGTCAGTCCATCAGGCAACATTAATACCCGATTGGGGACCAACAACTTACTTCACTCAGGGAATTTACGAGCCGGATCCAGAGCAGGCAATGTTGCTTAGCAAGCGCGGCGTCGCGATCGAACATTCTCCGATCATTTCTCTCATCGGAGATGCTCCTGGTTTGGATGCCGTGAAGCTGGCGGATGGACGGCTCATTGAAGTCGCCGCTGTGTTCACGGTACCGAAAACCAGACCTGCCAGCCCGATTGCCGAGAAACTGGGCTGTATTCTGGAAAACGGACCTACCGGTCCGTTCATCAAGGTCGATACCTGGGGCGCAACCTCTGTGTCCGGGGTCTATGTGGCTGGGGATGCCGCTAGCCCGATGCATAATGCAACGGTCGCAGCAGCGTCGGGTGTCCTGGCAGGTATAGCGGCACACCAATCCTTGGCCAGGGCCTGATCACGCAGTAACGCAATCCCCTGCTTACCATCGAATACTCAGTTTTCTTTTCCATGCCCGAGCCGATGGCCAGGTCGGAACCCATAAAAGCGGGCTTGCCATGCGATCAGGAAGCTCGCAGCAGCGAGTGCCATCACGACCCAGGGGAATGACAGAGCTCCCCACGTTTCCAACAACACACCACCCAACAGGCCACCACCGGCTATGGCGCTGTTCCAGACGACGACATTCATCGATAACGCAACATCTGTGCCCTCCCCGGCTGCATCGGCCAGTGCCGTCTGGAGCAACGTCGCGGCCCCTCCGAAAGTCAGACCCCACATCGCAACGCCAATCATGATCACCGCAGGCGATGCTGCCCCAATTGCAAAAACACCTGCAACAGCAGCGAATATTGCCAGACTGACCAAAACGGAAAGCCGCAGGGCATGATCGACCGTACAACTGGTGAGCCAGATGCCTGCAAGGGCAGCAAGGCCAAAAAGCAGGAGGATGCGGTCCGCCTCTCCTGCCAGCCCTGCCGGTGTAATGAAGGGTACGATATAGGTGTAGAGAACGTTATGCGCGAGCATCCATGTCACCACGACGCCCAGAACAGACCGTACCCCCGGTGTTCGCAGGACATGACCGAACGGCTGGCGCTCATGATGTGCGAGGCCTGGAAAATCAGGAACCTTCGCCAGAACCCAAACGATTAACAGCACGGTGGCGCCCGACATGATCCAAAAGGCCAGTCTCCATCCCACAGTCGCGCCCAGCCAAGTGCCCGCCGGAACACCCAGAGAAAGCGCGATCGGCGTGCCAACCATGGCGATAGCCAGAGCACGTCCTTGCTGGGCGGGGGTCACCATTCTGCGTGCATAGCCTGCCAGCAAGGCCCAGGCGAGCCCTGCCGCTGCACCCGCGCCATATCGCGCCACGAGGGTCAGGTCATAATCCGTCGAGAATGCTGTGACGGAGTTAAAAACTACAAAACCAATGATCGCCAGCAATAGAACCCGCCTTCTCCGCCAGCGCTGTGTGGCCAATGTTAGCGGGATCGCAGCACTCAGGGAGCCCAAGGCGTAAGCCGTGACCATCTGCCCTGCCAAGGCGGGGGAAACATGCAGCCCAGCCTCGATCTCAGGCAGCAGACCTGCGGGAAGAGTTTCGGTCATGATGCAGATAAAGCCAGTCATCGCCAAGGCGAGTAAGCCGGCCATAGGTAATCTGTCATCGGGACTTCTGCGAAGGGATATCGTCTTGGAGGTCATACGGCTCTCATATATGGATCGAACGATCTATATATAAGAGTGTAACTTCTTGGCAATTATTTCTGGATCACTTAATATGAAAGTCTTTCAAAAGGAGAAGTATCATGGCGCGAACAGGGCGTCCCCGGGAGTTTGACAGGAACAAAGCACTCGATGCCGCCATGACGCTTTTCTGGGCGCAGGGCTACGAACCGACCTCTCTGGCACAGCTCAAATCTTGCATGGGCAACATTTCGCCTGCAAGTTTCTATGCCGCGTTCGGCTCGAAAGAAGCTCTGTTTCGCGAAGTGCTGCAGCATTATCTGGCGACCTATGGGCAGGTGATGGCGCCCTTATGGGACGAAAACCTGACACCGCGAGATGCGATTGAACGAGCTTTGCGCGGTTCGGCGCGCATGCAGGCGTCCCGGACGCATCCCTGTGGCTGTCTGGTCGTATCGGGCGCCAGTAACTGTTCGCCCGAAAATAAAGCCGTTCAGGCCCTTCTCGCTGCAGAGCGCCAGCGAACGCGGACCGGGATCCGGGTCTGCGTGGAACGCGCGCTTGCCCGCGGCGAACTGCGCGATTGTGCAATAACAGCGGCCCTGCCCGATATTTTCGCGACATTTTTCCATGGCATGACATGCGAAGCGCGGGACGGGATGACGTCAACATATCTGGATGCCGCCATCACTTCGCTTCTGACCTTATGGGATGCCAACGCGGTGCTCACCACGCCGTGAAACAGTCTGCCAGACATTGATGAGCCTGCAACAGGACAAGCCCTAAACCGCCATCTCTATATCAATCAATCCATAATTCCTTGATCCTACTTTGCGCACATATTATGGACCATCCAGTACGGAATTAAATTCCGGAACATATCGCCGTGCCTCGGCCAAGGAATCCAGTTATGAACAGACAGGACATCGCATTCATCACGGGTGCCAATCGCGGCATCGGATACAGTATCGCGAAGCATCTGATTGCCTCCGGCATCAACGTGATCGGAACCTATCACTCCAACGAAGACGAGGCGAAAGCTGCCGAAGCAGCTCTTGTCGGCGAAAACGCAAAACTGCGCATGTTGAAGCTGGATATCGTGGACCATGAATCGTTCGCGGATTTTTCCGAACAGGTCAGAGCACTTCTCGCACATGAGTTCGAGCACAATGCACTGAGTTATGTCGTTCAGAACGCAGGCAATATCATTCACACCCGCTTCGATGCTGCGACATCCGAACAGCTCGACAACCAGTACAACATCCATTTCAAAGGCCCCTATCTTCTGACGGTGGCCCTCCTGCCCCTGATCCGGGACGGCGGTCGTATTCTCAACATCACCTCTGCCGCGACCCGTTTCTACCTGACGGATCATGGACCTTATTCAGCCATGAAAGCCGCTACCGAAGTCATCTCACTCTACATGGCGAAAGAACTGGGAGAGCGGGGCATTACCGTCAACGCCATCGCCCCCGGTGCGATCGCCTCGGATTTCGGTGGTGGTCTAGTCCGTGACGATGCCACGATCAATAAAAGCCTTGCAGAGATCACGCCTCTGGGGCGGGTCGGACAGCCCGATGACATTGGTGCCGCCATCCGTGCCCTTCTGTCTGACGACCTGCGCTGGATGAATGGCCAACGCATTGAGGTGACGGGAGGCCAATCGCTATGACACTCAGACATTCACAACCGGGAGGGGCCTCATGATCCACGTTATGGCCAGCAGTGTCATTCCTGCATCCCTTCCCTCTGTCTGGCGGCTGGTCCGTAATTTCGACGCTCTTGGACGCTGGTTGCCGGGCGTCAGAAGCTGCGTGATCGAAGGCAATGAGTCCGGTGACCACGTCGGCGCAATTCGCCTGGTTGAGATGGGCGATGTCGGACTCATCCGCGAACAGCTTCTGGCACTCTCCGACGTGGATCACGCGGTCACGTTCTCGATCGTTGAATCTGCCCTGCCGGTCAGGAACTATCGCTCTACCATCAGCCTTCTTCCTATAACGAAAAACGACCACACGTTCATCCAATGGCGGGGGCAGTTCGAAGCCCCAGTCGAACATGCCGCCAGTATGGAGGCCCGGATGCCGACACAGATCTACCAGCCAGCTTTCGACAGACTGGCCGAGATACTAGCCTCAGAGACGACATTGTCATGAAGGAACCTGAACCCATGATCCAGTCCCCCTCTAACGCTTCGCGATCAGGCACATTCAGGCTTGGCGGCGATCTCGGCATCAACCGGCTTGGTTTCGGTGCGATGCGCGTCACTGGCCAGGGTATATGGGGGCCGCCTGCCGATCACGACGAAGCCATCCGCACACTGAAGCGCCTCCCAGAACTCGGCGTCAACTTCATCGACACGGCGGACTCCTATGGTCCGGACGTCTCCGAATGGCTGATCAGGGACGCTCTGCACCCCTATCCCAAAGGCCTTGTCATCGCGACAAAAGGCGGCCTCACCCGTTCGGGGCCCGACATCTGGCAACCGGTCGGACGGCCGGAATATCTATTGCAGCAGGTGCACAAAAGCCTGCGCAACCTCGGCGTCGAGCAGATCGATCTGTGGCAACTCCACCGGATCGATCCCAGAGTTCCGGCAGACGAACAGTTCGACGCGGTCCGCTCCTTCATTGATCAGAAACTGATCCGTCATGCGGGACTGAGCGAGGTCTCCGTCGACAACATCAAAGCAGCATCGAAATTCTTCGACGTCGCGACTGTCCAGAACCGCTACAATCTCGTCGATCGCACCAGTGAGGACGTGCTCGACTACTGCACGCAGCAGAACATCGGGTTTATCCCATGGTTTCCCCTTGCTGCGGGCGACCTCGCAAAGCCGGGCTCAATACTGGATGTCATGGCCCGAAAATATGAAGCACACTCAAGCCAGATCGCACTGGCCTGGATCCTGAAGCGCAGTCCGGTAATGCTGCCGATCCCCGGCACCTCCAAAGTCGCGCATCTGGAACAGAATGTCGCGGCTGCCGACATCACCCTGTCCGAGGAAGACTTCGCGGCGCTGGACGCTGAAGGCCACAAAGCGTTCCAGTCCACACGGTAAGATAGCACGTCCGGACAGTTACAGTCCCAGCGCCGAAAGACCGGGATGACTGTCCGGACGCCGTCCTTCAGGCCAGTGGAACAGACGGGCGGTCGCTGAAATGGGTTGGTCGTTGATTGACGCTGCGCGGTAACGCATCAACCCGTTTTCATCGAACTCCCAGTTTTCATTCCCATGGGATCTGAACCACTGTCCCGCCTGATCCTGCCACTCATAAGCAAAGCGGACCGCGATCCGGTTATCCTGAAAAGCCCAGAGTTCCTTGATGAGGCGGTATTCATGCTCGCGCTCCCATTTGCGCGTCAGAAACGCCACGATGTCCTCGCGTCCGTGGATGAATTCCAGGCGATTGCGCCACTGGCTATCGGACGTATAGGCCTGCGCCACCGTTTCAGGATCCTGGCCATTCCAGGCATCTTCCGCGAGGCGGACTTTCTGAGCAGCGGCTTCAGCATTGAAGGGAGGCAATGGGGGGCGGGACATTGGGAATTCCTCTCTGGTTTAGAGACGGATCACGAGTTGATCCGAGACCTGTCAGTGTTTTCCAAAAGAGCATTTGACGAAAGGACTATGATCCCTCATTTCAGGCCATGACCAGACAGATCGGTATTCTTCTCTATCCAGGCTTCCAGTTGCTCGACGCTGCCGGAGTGACGACAGCCTTCGAGATTGCCGGAGGATTTGGGGAGGCTCCGTATCAGATGACGCCCCTATCCCGCCATGGTGGTCTGGTCCGGTCGTCTTCCGGGATGGCGATCGAGACGGTTCCGCTCGCGGCGGTGGGGCTGTTTGATACGCTTATCGTTGTCGGAGGCGAAGGCCACAGGCAGGCTATGAGTTGCCGGGAACTACTCGACTTTATAAGGCAACAGGCCAGAACTGTGCGACGTATCTGCAGTGTGTGTACAGGTGCTTTCCTACTGGCAGAAGCTGGCATGCTTGATGGCCGTCGTGTGACGACACACTGGCAACAAGCCTCGGCCATGGCAGCACAGTTCCCTAAAATCCGGGTTTCGGCAGATGCCATTCATATTCATGATGGCCTGATCTGGACATCTGCGGGGATCAGCGCTGGCATCGACATGGCGCTGGCGTTGATTGCCGAAGATCTTGGGGCCGATATTGCCCGTCGTACGGCGCAGCAAATGGTGGTATTCTATCACCGTCCCGGAGGACAGTCCCAGTTCTCAGCACTCCTCGAGATGACGAGCCCTCAGGTACGCTTTGCCGAACTGTTGGGATGGATCCGGTCCAACCTGGAACAGCGCCTGACCGTGGATATTCTGGCCAGTCAGGCCGGCATGAGCCCCCGCAATTTTTCTCGCAGTTTCCGGGCAGCGGTGGGAATGAGTCCCGCCAGAGCGGTCGAGAAACTGCGTCTGGAAACCGCGCGGGAACGAGTGGAAAGATCCACCCTCCCCATTGAAGCCATCGCCGTCATGACGGGCTTTCATGATCCCGAACGGATGCGACGCGCCTTCTTACGTGAGTTCCATCAGCCGCCTCAGGCTATCAGGCGACATGCTGCGGCCGAGGCGACCTTGGAGTGCTAATTTTCTCCTGAACGAGAAAGCTGTTCGTTTTGCAGGCAAACCCGATAAGATCAACTCCTATGATAGATCGAGTCTATCCCGATCAAACAGGTCAAACACGCGGCAGATCAGGACACTTCCTGGAATTTAACCATTTGAATGAGGGGCAGTCCGCAGGAAGAGCAGAATTTCTTCAAGAACCTGCCATCGGTTCCTTTCCATAACCACCATATGCGTTCCTTCCCCAATCTCTATCCAGCGACGGTACGATGCGTTGAGAAAACGTGAAAACAGATTCCTCATCTGCTGAGTAGTTACGTCTAAATCCCACTCTGCATGAAGCAGAAGAACCGGGACCGTGATCTTTTCGGGACTGTAAAACGCCTTCCCTGCGGACCAGTAGTCACGCACATCCTGAATGACACCCGCAGGCGCCCGGATCACTCCACCCTGCTCTGCGGGATCGCTCGCAAGAATAACTGCGGCCCACTGTTCAAACCACCCTGCTGGCAGAATCTCTTCGCGTTTCTGCTCAGGCGCGCCTTCAAGCCAGCGCTGGCGAAATGCCTGAACATTAAAGCGGCGATAAGCAGGCACGGGACCACCCGGATCCAGACGAGAAACCCCGTCATTGATCCATTGCGGTGCAATCAGCGTTAATTTCTCCACCTTGTCATTGTGAGCAGCCGTATATGCGCCGGTAACCGTGCCACCCCAGGACATTCCGATCAGGCAAAGACGTGGGATGGCAAGCGTTACGAGAAGATAGTCAACAGCAGTACTCAGATCGCGTACTGCTGTTTCGGTCCTGACCTGAGGCAGCGCAGCTTCAGGTGCACCTCCCATTCCATCAGGACGCGTTGATCCTCCGAAACCCCTTACGTTAAGCGCATAAACATCGAACCCTTCCTGAGCGAGGAGGTCCATGAATGCCCCCTCCCCGACAGGCACGTCGAAAAGACTTTCTGCCGGCAACGTCGCGCCATGCATCAGCAAGATAGTGCGCTGTGAACCAAATATCTGGATGTCTGCACGTCGTTTATGGCGCAGATGAAGCGTGATATCGGCCGTATCACTCGGGATGAACAGGTTTTCCATAAGCAGATTTGTCATCTGGCGTCTCCTACATTTGGTTGCGCAAATTCCCATGCAAAACCTTCTGGACGACGCCTGACATATCCGGCACCCGTTTCCACGAAATGACTGGTAAAGCAGAGACTCCCGCTTTCCGCCGCTTCTCCAAGAAACCACTGCCGCGAGCGCTCGGCAGGCTGAACGAATTCGCAGTAAACGGACCGCAGATCCGGACGATAAACCTGCAGAGGATGGTGCATGACATCTCCTGTAAACCACGCGTCTTCACCATCCGACCGCAGCCGGATCGAGGCATGATCGATGCTGTGCCCAGGGGTCGGATGAAAAGAGAAACCTGCAAGAAGATCTTGACCGTCGATGATAATCGCCTCTCCCAGCCCGGCTTCGATAACGGGGAGCATGCTGTCTGTATAGACACGTGGGAGTGGGCGATGGTCCGGGCGCCCTAAGATCTCTGGAGGTAGGTCTGGAGCAGGGTCAATACCGTCATTGCTGGCGCCGTATCGGGCCTCAATCACTGAGAAAACATGACGGGCTTTCGGAAAGGTCGGCACCCATTTTCCGTTGTGCAAACGCGTATTCCATCCAACATGATCGGCATGAATATGCGTATGCAGAACGGTATCAACCTGCTCCGGTTGTACGCCTGCGGCTGCAAGATGTTCGAGAAACGACGTATGCAGATGATCCAGTGCCGGTGCGGCAGGTAACGGCTTGTCGTTTCCTGTGGCGGTATCAACCAGGATATTGAGACCAGAAACCTGAACAAGCCACGCATGAGTTCCCTGCGCGAGCCCACCGGTCACGGGGTTAAATGATCCTGGCGTCAAATACGGACCGAATATTGCAAGTGCCTCAGCGTCGATATCCGGATACAGTTTGTGAGGGCGCGCGTTATCCCAATGAAGTTCGGGAATACGCGTGACACGGGCGTCACCCACTTGAAAAGCTGCTGCCATGATTGACTCAATACGATTGTTTTACGTCGCATCAGACGTTAGGGTGCGCGCAAACATCATACAAATCGATTTGAAATATGAAACCCATTGATCATTTCAATCTTCGTTCCTTCGATCTCAATCTTCTGATTGCTTTCGACGCCCTCGTTTCAGAACGCAGCGTCACAAAGGCGGCACGACGCCTTCGCATTCAACAACCCGCAATGAGCCATGCACTCGCCACCCTCCGAATGTTACTGGACGATGATGTGCTCGTCAGAACCGGTGCTGTCATGCAACCGACCGCCAAAGCGTCAACCATGGCGTCACATGTTGCGGAGTTGTTAAGGCAGGCTCAGCACATCCTGATGTCTGAGGAACAATTTGATCCTGCGACGGAACAGCGCATCTTTCGTTTCGGCTTTTCGTCCGAACTTGAAGTCTTTCTGATGCCTAAACTGACGGCCTATTTGCAACGGCATGCACCTGGAATACGACTGCTGTCACGTGGATCTCCTCGGAGTGAGGTCTATACATTACTGGATACGGGGGCGCTGGATATCGCAGTTGGGTGTTTTGATTTCGGTTTGGAACGCCATTGTGGGGTATCGTTGTATGAGCAGTCTCTCGTCTGCTGCTTCAACCCGAAGCTGATCGATCCGGATGCTCCAATCACGGTTGAGCGTTATCTTGCATTGCCCCATGTTCTCATGACGCTGAAAGATGACATCCAGGGATGCCTGTCAGACGCACTGATGCAGATTGGTCAGGAACTCAACGTGGTCCTCGCTGCATCAGATTTTCTGACGGCACTTGCTGCCGCAGCAGCCGCCCCCGTTCTGGCTACGCTTCCCAGCCGGATCGCTCAGCAACATGCCGCGCATTTCGGTTTAACGATCCGTCCCGTTCCACTGAACTTGCGTATCCCGGCAGTATCGATGATCTGGTCAGCCCGGAGTGATCGTGATCCTGCCGCAGTATGGCTGCGCGATGCTGTCGCATCAGTATTGGGTAGTCATGTAAAGTGAGATTTTTAATGGGCGCTCAAAATAGCTATGACAGATAAATCTCTCCAGAAAGAGATAGGCTGTCATAGCTTCCCCAAAGCACGAGGAGTCATGACGACTTACATCAGCAGAAATTCTGATTATAGAAAAAAATGCGCAGTCATCTTTGTATGAACGTCAAATTTTTACCAATTTGATTGCGCGCTCAGGACATGCTTTCACACACAAACCACAAGCACGGCATTGATCAGCATGCGGGGTATAGGCGACCATCCCTCCGTGGACATAGCTCTTGATTTTGCCCACAAATGAAAGATCGCGATAATCGGACGGATCGATCTTGCGCACTTCAAACACGTCGTAAGGACATACGGCGACGCAGGCGTCTTTTCCCTCACAGCGATTAAAGTCTACGACCGGCATGACCCGTCCTGTTTGGCCGTCTTTCAGACATTTAGGTGTGATCATCGCTTTATTCCCTGACCCGCTCATTTCGCGCCTTGTTGTAAATGCCGACTTTGCCGCAGCTCCTGCGCGAACATCTCGAGCGTCGTTGTGGGCTTGCCCAGTTCCTGCCAGATTTTTTCGGCATAGAACGGATCTTCGTGATCCCCGAAATACGCAAACAAATGCGCGACGAACTTCATTTTCGGATTAAAAAGACCGATCATCCGCATGATCCAAAGTGGAGCCACGCGAATTTTAAGTGTCGGATCATAATTTCGGACAAACCGCTCCAGCGCCTGCCTGACGGAGATCGCTTCCGGCCCCTGTACGGGGCAATGTACAGGCATTGCCTCAGGATTCTGAAACGCCTCAATCACCCAGCGCGCATAATCGGCGGAGCTGATCCACCAGATTTTGATGTGTGTATTCCCGATCCACTGGAGCGCTCGACCGCTGATCATATTTGGGAGCAGGTCCATGAAATGGGTCGGCGCGAAAAACGTATGACGAATACCGGAATCCGCGATGATTTTGTGCCCTTCCATCCGAATAATATTGGGCACGATGTTATGTCTGATAGTGTTGAGCGCGGGAGGATAGGCGCCCAGAGCACCGATTTTAGCAATATAATTAATATTCAACCCTTTGATGGCGCTCATCAAGTTCCGCACACCCTCCCTCTCTTCGTAGAAGGGAAGCGTCAAATCCGCCGTGTCGGTCGCAAGGTTGAGATAGAGCGCATCCACCCCGTCGAGCGCCTTGTGCAACCCCGCAATGTCCCGCAGATCTGCCTCGGCGATTTCGACATTAGGCGGCAGTATCCTCCGAGCTTTGTCTGGCGAACGAACGATTGCCCTCACCTGAAAATGTTTTGCCAGTTCCGCTGCAACTGGCGCGCCAAGCCGCCCCGTTGCACCGATGACGCCTATAGTCCTGATCGGTTCCATCATATTTTCTGATCCATTGATATAATGATCATCTTGAGTTTTTTCGGGTCGTAATGCCGGTCTATGACGGCGTTCTGGAGGCCGAGCCCGCGCAACAGAAACCGGATAGTGTTCTCGACCAGCTTGTCTCGTGTGATGCCGTATTCAACGACCGTGATGTCGGGCAGGCTGATGAGATGCAAAGTATTCGCTAGATGATGGACGAACCATATCTCTGCATGACCGATATGAATGCCAGATTCGACGTCTCCCGCGTCTTGAGCCGCCCTGAATGATTGCGAAAAAACGCTGACCCACGGCTTTACATGCTGGTCGAGGAACGCCTTTGCGAACTGGCCATCGCCAAGCAGGCTGGCCGTCACAAGGCGTTTGGTGTCTTCGTGAGACTGCGCATCGCCAATACCGGGAAACACTGCGTGCACGAGTATGGCGACACCCATGACCAGTGTTTCAGTTGAAGGCGTCACCTCGGCGAGAATACGGCTGCCAACTGCATTCGCTTCAACGCAGTGAGTTTCAAGCGCCGCATAAAGCACGTCCTTGCTGGTAAAGTGCCGATAAAGCAAAGCTTCGGAAACACCAGCGGCTCTGGCGATTTCCTTGGTCGTCGCACCGTCCCGACCGAGCCGGGCGAAAATGGGAGCTGCAGCGGACAGGATGGCCTGCTTGCGGTCAGTCGCGGACAATCTGGAACGGCGTGAGGTCGGCATGGGTTCTCCTTACGGAAGTAAGGTAAGTGAACGTTCACTTATATTCAAGCGCTTATTCCATTTTTCCGTATAAGATCAGGCTCGGGCGGGCATCGACGGCTTGAGAGTCTGTTTGGAAAATCGGTCTGATGTGATTCAAGCCTTGGATGTCGACGTCAGAACAGAGGGGCCGAGTGGCCAGGATCAGTTAGAAAAAGAAACACTATCCGTTTGAAATGCCAGGACTTGATCGTATTCTGGCAACAGAAGCCTCTGCCATGGCCGGACTTGCACCAATGGCTCATGACAATGGCGTGATGCATAGAAAACGTGTCATTTCAAGGGGAGGAAGATTTCTCCGTCAGCCCCTGTTTCAGGCAGGATTGGCAACTGCGTGCCATAAACCCTTCTGAAAGATGTTTCCAAACCCATGAAACAATCGGGTAAACCACACAAACTGGTGATCGTCGCTATCGTACGGCGTCTCATTGCAATCACCAATACAGTCCTCAAAACAAGGCTGCCATGACGTATTAGATCCGCCGCTCCAACATAGTTTCTAACATCTGAAATTTCCTCGCGAGATTATGAAAAATGACCAGATCGGTTCCGTTTATCTCCCGCATTCTGATCTTTCCGATTAAATCATTGGATCCGGTGGAAGTCACAAATGCGCGGGTTCTTACTAGCGGGGCCTTGGCAGACGACCGGTGCTGGGCTCTATTTGACGCACAGGGGCGTGTGGTTAACGGCAAGAACCACGCAGAGATTCATCGCATCCGCGCTGGTTTCGATCTTGATAAACGGACCGTAAGCCTACGAGATGACTCTGGTCGAGGTCTGCCTACTGTTCTGTTCAATCTTGATGGCACTGCAAGACCAATAGAGGCATGGCTAAGTCGGTTTTTCGGTTTTCCAGTCCACCTTCGGGCGGATACCACTACGGGACATCCTGATGATACGGATTCGCCTGGTCCGACTATCATCAGCGTTGCGACGCTAGAGACGATTGGAATATGGTTCGGGTTGCCAGTCGAGCAAGTTCGGGCCCGCTTTCGGACCAATATCGAGATCGGGGGCGTCCCGGCTTTTTGGGAAGATGCACTGTTCGGAGGACTTGGAGACGAAGTCGAGTTTCACCTTGGTGGCACAGAGTGGTTGGGAATAAACCCCTGTCAGCGTTGTGTCGTGCCGTCTCGCGATCCGCTAACTGGTCAGAGAGACAATGCTTTTGCCCGCCGCTTCGCAGAGTACAGGCGCCGGACGCAGCCGGCATGGTCTAATCCCGCGCGCTTTAATCATTTTTTTCGTGTAGCGATCAATACTCGGTCTGCACGCACCGGCGTTAACACAAGGATCGCACTGAACGATATCGTTACAACGTATAACAATGCAGCGGCATGCACGGCGTTGGAAGAAAACAAACGCCCCGCAGGATTCTGAGCGGGCACCATGTATATCATTCACGTGCGAGCCGAAACGCCAGATATCCGTTCGTTCAGACGACGCCCGCTGGTAGGTGAACGGCTTCCCTTCCGTTTTATAGCCGATCATCATATGCGTATTTGCGGCCCAGTTGCTATGGTCGCCGCGGCGCTTGTATTGTGTGATGAACTCGGGACTTCACCTGAACGGATCGCCTGTGAATCGTTCGGCGGCGTTCTGTCGCACGGAGATAACCTGCCGGACACCAAGGAATATCCGATCAGCTTCTCGCTATCGGGCACAACCTACACTGCAAAGTCAAGCTCATAAAAGGCACCATCACAACCGGTTGCGAAGTCGGTCTATCGGCGGCAGACAAGAAGGCGGGCTACATCCTGGCGTGTCAGGCAAAACCTCGTGGGCCACTGCTCATGGTACGATAGTGTCCACTTAGCAGATGATCGCCAGATATGCGGTTCCAACTGGATTTCCTGGCGCCCGTGGTGTTCACCGAACCGACAAACCGGAGGGCTCTAAAAACCCTCCGGTTTTTCCAGGAGAATAAGGTCCCCATTCAGCCAAAATTGGTTCGTACCTCTTTAATTGCGTCCCTTGACGGAAGTTTTAAAGTTGATTGGCTATACGTCGATAGGAGTGTGCCAGACTAACATTCATCTCCGCGACGCTCTCAGAAAATGCCGTCGCATCCTGAGTGACCTGCGTAATCGTCAATAGATCTGTATTCGAATGAATTGTTGTCGTGGACGGAATATAAAACTGCTCCGGCAAGACGCAGTCTTCGACAACGGAGTTATGCCTTACCACGCAACCCCGTTCGACCGTGCAGTTGAAGATCACGGAATTGAAGCCTATGAATACCTCGTCTCCAACAGCGCAGGGACCGTGAATGATCGAGCGATGTGCAATGGACGTGCGCGACCCGATCGTCACGGCCGCGCCATCTTTTGAGTGGATGACCACACCGTCTTGAATGTTCGACCCACTCCCGATCCGGATGGGCTCGACATGGCCGTCTTCATCGGCTTCATCGGCGCGAATAACGGCATAGGGACCGATGAAGACATCGTCCTCGACAATCACATGACCGCACAGGATCGCGGTCGGGTCGATAAAGGCGCTTTCAGAAACTACGGGGAAATCACCACGTGGATTTGGTCTCAGCATAGCCACATTTCGTCTCCTTAAAGATCGGTCAGAATTTTGCCAGGTAGGTCATTCGACATGGTTTCGCCCGGCTGATAATGCATGACAGAGCGAATGGCCTCTCCCCGATGCAGAAGATCAAATGCCGTATTGATCCGGTCATGAGTCATGTTGTGGGTGATGTAAGGGTCAACGCTAAACTTCCCCGCCAGCCATTCATCGACCATACCGGGTAACTGCGAACGCCCTTTTACACCCCCAAAGGCCGTGCCCCGCCAGACCCGTCCCGTGATCAGCTGGAAAGGCCGCGTCGAGATCTCCTCGCCAGCCCCAGCGACACCGATGACTGTGCATTCACCCCAGCCTTTATGGCAACACTCAAGGGCCGCTCGCATGACATCGACCCGACCGATCGCCTCAAAGGAATAATCCACGCCGCCACCCGTCATCTCCACGATAACTTTCTGGATTGGATCGGTATGATCGGTCGGATTGACGAGATCGGTCGCCCCCAGATTTCGGGCCAGCAGGAACTTCGCCGGATTGGTGTCGATGCCGATGATCCTTGCAGCACCGGCCATGACAGCCCCCTGAATGACGGCCATGCCGATCGCACCGAGACCAAAGACGGCCACAGTCGATCCCGCTTCCACTTTCGCGGCGTTCCGCACGGCTCCCATACCTGTCGGGACGGCGCACCCCATGACGCTGGCTTTCGCAAGCGGCGCCTCTTTGGTGATCTTCGCCACGGCAATTTCGGGCAGCACGGTATATTCGCTGAACGTGCTGGTGCCCATGTAATGAAAGATCTGGCGGCCCTTGTATGAAAAACGGCTGGTGCCGTCTGGCATCAGACCGAGCGCCTGTGTCTCGCGGATAGTCGAGCAGAGATTGGTTTTGCCCGAACGGATCATCGGGCAGTTCGGGTCTTCGGGAATATAGAGCGGAATGACATGATCACCCGGAGCAACAGAGGTAACACCTTTACCCACATCCTCGACGATCCCGACCCCCTCGTGACCGAGAATACATGGAAAACGTCCTTCCGGATCATGCCCCGACAGGGTAAACATATCCGTATGACACAGGCTCGTGGTCACGATACGGACCAGAACCTCGCCGTCTTTCGGGCCTTCGAGATCAACCAGATCGATCTCAAGCGGCATGTTAGGTTCCCACGCAATTGCAGCTCGGGTTTTCATGAAAATATTCCTCAATAATAGCGTGTGGGAATTCGTTCAGGCCGACTCAAGACTTTCCGACTGGCGACGCCAAAGCGGAAAGGGATCAGGGAGGCGTGCATAGCGTGACGGCTCAAAAGCGGTGTCTCCGAGATCTGGAACAAGACAGGCATCAAGTTCCTGCCGAAGACCGGATTCATCCATATCTCCATTGCCGATAAAGACGATTTCCTGACGACGGTCGCCGAAGACCGGATCCCAGTTTCCCAATACGAAGTCGCGCCACTGATCAGTATCCGGCCACTGATTTTTCGGAATCGCAGCCCACCACAGCCCCATCGCCTCGCTTCGCACCAGGGCTCCAGCCTGACTCATTTCACCTACCCAGTCCGGGCGCGTAGCTAACCAGAAATGGCCCTTGGCGCGTACGACGCCAGACCAGTTCCGATCAAGGAAGGCCTGGAATTTCGCTGGTTCGAACGGACGGCGCGCACGATAGACAAAATTACGGATGCCATATTCGTCTGTTTCAGGAACATGGCTGGAAAAGCCGTAAAGTTCCTTGAACCACAACGGATGCTGATGTGCCTTGTCGTAATCGAAACGGCCTGTATTCAGGATCTGCTCAACAGGAACAGACCCCATGTCGGTCTCGATGATATCAGCGTCCGAATTCAACGCACGAATGATCTGCCTCGCCGCATCAACCTGATCCGATGTAGCGGTGGAGACTTTGTTGATCACCACGACATCCGCAAACTCGATCTGCTGGACGAGCAGATCGACCAGGGCACGCTCGTCGTCCTCCCCGGCCGTTTCACCCCGATCCTTCAGGAAATCGCTGGAAGAATAATCGCGCAGGAGATTGACCGCATCAACGACCGTCACCATCGTATCCAGCCGTGCGATATCGCTCAGGCTGACGCCACTCTCGTCACGAAACTCAAACGTTGCGGCTACGGGCAGCGGTTCCGCAATGCCTGTAGATTCAATGAGCAGATAATCGAATTTCCGCTCCTCTGCGAGCCTCCGTACTTCCTGCAACAAATCGTCGCGGAGCGTGCAGCAAATGCAGCCATTGGTCATTTCAACCAACTTTTCATCGGTACGCGACAGATTGCTGCCGCCCTCGCGCACCAGAGCGGCGTCAATGTTGACCTCGCTCATATCATTCACGATGACCGCGACCTTATAGCCCTGGCGGTTATTCAGTACGTGATTGAGCAAGGTCGTCTTTCCCGCGCCAAGAAAGCCGGACAGCACGGTAACGGGAAGTTGGTCATCCATGGGGATTTTTCCTCTAAAGCTTTGTCGGGTTTGGGGCGTCGCCATAGACGGCGAGCGGATCGAATATTTTGTGCGTTTCGCAAAAGAGGAGTGCTGCCGATGATGACGGAAGGCCTTCCTCAGAAGTGAGATCAACACGCCGATAAAAACAGCTTCGATAACCCACATGGCAGTTCGCTCCTGTGCCCGCAGTGTGAACGCGCAGCCAGATCGCGTCCTGATCGTCGTCGATCCGCATTTCGAGGACATGCTGGACCAGCCCGCTCGTGGCGCCCTTTCGCCAGAGACACTGACGGCTCCGGCTCCAGTAATGCGCCTCACGGGTTGCGATCGTGCGTGCGAGCGCCTCTGCGTTCATGACGCCAACCATCATGACATCACCGCTTTCTGCGTCCGTTGTGACCACGGTCAGCAGTCCGCTGGCGTCGAAACGTGGGGCGAGATCGCTCCCCTCCTCGACCTGCTCAATTGAGACGCGCGACCCAAATGCCGTGGACACGGAAGATACAGTTGTGCCCATCACACGCCACCCATTCCCGCCATGGTGAAGAACTGGCGCCGCAGAGATTCCGACGTCTCGAACTCGCCCAGCAGGCGGCTGGTCACCATACTCACGCCTGGCTTATGTACTCCGCGTGTGGTCATGCACTGGTGAGCCGCGTCGATCACGACCGCGACGCCACGCGGTTGAAGCACGCCCTGGATTGTATCCGCGATCTGGGCCGTCAGTTTTTCCTGGATCTGTAGACGATGGGCGAAGACGTCCACGAGACGCGCCAGCTTGCTGATGCCAACTACTCGCTTGTCGGGCAGATACGCCACATGCGCCTTACCGATCAGCGGAATGATATGATGCTCGCAATGGGATTCCAGACGGATATCGCGTAGCACCACCATCTCGTTGTAGTTACCGCTCTCTTCGAAGGTCCGCTCCAGAAGAGCGACCGGGTCGTCATGATATCCCTCGAAAAACTCCTCATAGGCCCGCACCACGCGGTCAGGCGTACCGACAAGCCCCTCGCGATCAGGATCATCACCGGTCCAGGCGAGCAGGGTTCGCACCGCCTCTTCCGCCTGAGCCCGGGTCGGCCGGGTTCTCACTTGCTGTGGAATGTCCATCAGTGTGTCCATTGAGGTTTATCTGCTATTGACTATGTTATGTTATAACGTAACCATAAGAGCCTTCGCCACTCATCGTCAAGCTCGGGAACCATGCCTCCCTCACAGCAACATGCCGTCTCATCGGATATGACCGTACCCGCACCGCAAGAAAGCCTCGGCGCCGTGCTGTTCATGGAGAGCTGGCCCGCGCCAACGATCGACCCAGCGGAAAACAGCAGGATGGGCCGTCTTGCACCGCATGTGGTCGCCTGTGCCCACGCGACAGTCGTGATGGATCTGCAGCGACCGGATGTCGATATGGTCGTGTGGGGGCGCCGGATTCCGGCAACATGGGAAGGAACTCTCACAAACTGCTCACAAGTCCCATCTGCTCTCACTTTCGCCGGCACACCTTCGGAAATCGCAGATTCCCTTGCAAACCCGGCTTTACATCAGGACTGGTCTCCCCTCATCCTGACTGATGTCAGGGACTTGTCCGCACTGTTCGGTGCGCTGACAGGAGGCGTCCGGCAGCACATCCAGCTAATAACGCCATCCCGTGGGGAGACTGCGTTCGAGTTGCCCCCCGATGCACTTCGGCTGATCTGCGCCTATGGAAGCGCCGGACCAGAGTGGTGCGGCAGCCAAAATCCAAAGAGTGGTATTGTCAGTACCCTGACACCGTTCGCAGTAGCGTTCATTAAAGGGGCGGCTGAAGGCAAACTCGGATGCCTTCATCGTCTCCCGGCAAATATCGCAAACGGTGCAAGGCCTGGGCCGGTCCTCGTGATGGATACAATTTCCCGATGATAGAGCGTGTCATGCCGCCGTCTCGCGACGCACGTCAAGGTTGCGATGCCTTCAAAAGGCGGACCACGTCTTTACGGAATGATGTACTCGACGTGCTGACGAAGGCAAACGTCCCACTTTCGGCTTACGACATCCTACGGTGTGTCAGTCATTCGAATTGCCCGCGGATTGCTCCGACTACAATTTACCGGGCTCTCGGAAAGCTGATTGCCAGCGGGTTAGTGGGACGGCTCGAAAGTCGAAATGCCTTCGTGCGGATCTGGGCAAACGATCCCTCTCACCTCGTCTACTGTATCTGCGATCGATGTGGTGCCGCGCAAGCGGTGGAAAATACGCTATCCTGTCAATTGATCGACGCTGCGGCCGAGACCCTTGGATTTCAGGTCCGGCATCGGGTCATCGAAGTTCAGGGCGTCTGCGCACGATGCAGCGTCTGCCCGTCTTTCTTGCCGACACAACAAAAGCACAAGCTTCCGACACGCGCGCCCAAATGAACCGCGCCCCCTCGCCGCTCTTCTCCGTTAAGGCTCTCTCATGTTACCGACCACCATCTCTTCCCGTCCTTCATCCCACCCACCAAAGGATATGCTCGCCTGCCGTGTGAACGGCATTATCAGCGATCTTTCCTCCACAACTGGTGACCAACGGGCTGACCCTGTCTTCCGGTCGGACGCCGATGCGCTTTCCCTGATCCGTCACGACACGGCCCATGTTCTGGCACAAGCCGTCAGTGAGTTGTATCCCGGCACCGCGCTTGCGACAGGGCCCGCCACGGAACAGGGATTTTTCTACGATTTCGCCGCTGAGCACGCTTTCACCGATGATGACATCGCTCGGATCGACGCACGGATGCACGAGATCGTCGACCGGGACGAGCCGATCATCCGGGAGGAGTGGGATCGCGAGAGAGCACTTGCCTGGTGCCGGGAGAATGGACAGCCCTACAAGGCCGAGATCATCATGTCCCTGCCTGCTGATGCCACCCTGAGCTTTTATCGACAAGGCGACTTCGTCGATCTCTGCCGAGGGCCACATCTCGTCAGCACAGGACAGATCGGACACGCCTTTCGACTTCTCGGTACGGCTGGTGCCTATTGGAAAGGTGATCGAAGCAATCCAATGCTGCAGAGGATTCACGGAACGGCCTGTCGTGATGCCGACGAACTCGCCGCGTGGGAGCAGCGTCAGGAAGCAGCAGCACGGCGTGATCATCGTCGTCTCGGCCGCGAGATGGATCTGTTCCATTTCCAGGCCGAAGCTCCAGGCGCGGTGTTCTGGCATCCGAACGGCTGGACACTGTTCCAGACCCTGCTCGCTTATCTGCGCGAACGTCAGAAGGCCGAGAACTATGTGGAGATCAATACGCCCGACATCATGGATCTGTCGCTCTGGCAGGCCTCTGGCCATTGGGAAAAATTCGGGGAGAACATGTTCACCACCGAAACCGAAGGCCGTACCTACGCCCTCAAGCCTATGAATTGCCCCGGTGGTGTGCAGGTTTTCCGCCAAGGCCTGAAGAGCTATCGCGACCTGCCCTTGCGGATGGCTGAATTCGGCAAAGTCCATCGCTTTGAACCGTCAGGAGCGCTGCATGGCCTGATGCGCGTACGTGCATTCACGCAGGATGACGCACATATTTTCTGTACACCGGAACAGATGGAGGCCGAGACGCAGCGCATCTGTCATCTCGTGCTTTCGATCTATAAGACTTTTGGTTTCAATGACGTCCGTATCAAATTCTCCGACCGGCCTGAAAAACGTATTGGATCGGACGAGATCTGGGATCGCTCGGAAGAAGCGTTACAGCGCGGGGTCGAAGCTTCAGGTCTCTCCTATACACGCAATCGAGGAGAAGGCGCCTTTTACGGTCCCAAGCTGGAGTTCGTACTACGTGATGCAATCGGCCGGGACTGGCAGTGCGGTACCGTTCAGGTCGATCTCAATCTGCCTCAGCGTCTGGACGCGCATTATATTGGCGCGGATGGAGAAAAACATCCGCCCGTCATGCTGCACCGCGCGCTGTTCGGTTCGCTGGAACGCTTCATCGGCATTCTCCTTGAACACCATGCCGGCCACCTGCCTTTCTGGCTTGCACCCATTCAGATCGTGGTGGCAACAATCACCGGCGCTGCAGACGATTACGCAGCCGATCTGATTAAAGCTCTCCGCCAACGTGGAGTCCGAGCATATCCCGATTTGCGCAATGAAAAAATTGCTTACAAAATCCGCGAACACAGCCTCGCGAAAGTACCCATATTGCTGATCATTGGGAAGAAGGAAGCACAGCAACGCACCGTGTCTATCCGGGAATATGGAAGATCAGAAACACCAATGTTGGACATGGACTCCGCTATCAATTTAATTGCCAAAGCATCGGAGTCTCGTTTGGCACAAGTATTTTAGCTTGTAGATACGATTTCTTTGGTTGTGAGACATCATCGGGATAAATGGTTATACGAACAATATTTACAATAATTCCTTAATTTCTAACTGATTCCCGGTATCGATTTCGAAATCCCAATATATACAAAGAGGCTATTGATTATTTCTACGCAACTTAAGTCCGGGATCGAATACGTTAGTCTTATGCTTGACGAATATTGCGATGTCGGGTTATTTGTGATGTTATAACGTAATGATAGCCACCGAAAATAAAGTGTTTCGACGCGAGTTAACATACTAAAATTCGTTAAACAAGGAACGGGAATTATTACAATGTAAAACGTCAAGTAAAGTTATGTTTCCGTATCTTTAAGGTTCTTAATTCGGGTTTATTTATGAGAAAAAAATCAATTTTGTTTGCAATTATTCCTGCGTTTATTGGATCTGCTCAGGCTGAAGAAGGCATGTGGACGTTTGATCATTTGCCTATTCGGCAGATGAAGCAGCAATATGGGTTTGAACCCTCTGTCGAATGGATTAACCATGTCATTCAGTCTTCGGCACGCTTGGCGGAAGGCTGCTCTGCCTCGTTCGTATCAGGTGATGGTTTGGTGATGACAAATCATCATTGTGCCAATACGTGTCTCACGGATCTGTCTGACAAAAATCACGATTATTTCCATGATGGTTTCTCGGCTCGAGAGGTCTCAAAAGAGCCTCAGTGTCCGGGGATGGAACTGGATCGTCTGGATCAGGTGAAAGATGTAACGGGTCGTGTCGCAGAAATGACCGCAGGAAAACATGGTGCGGAATATGGCAAAGCTTTGCAGGTTGCCAATAGTGTCCTGACCAAGGAATGCGCGCTGGGTGATGCCTCACACTGGCGTTGCGATGTCGTGACACTCTATCATGGTGGACAGACGGCGCTTTATCGTTACCGCCGTTATCAGGATATCCGTCTCGTGATGGCGCCCGATCAGGATATAGCATTCTTTGGTGGTGATCCCGATAACTTTACATTCCCGCGTTATGATATTGATCTATCGATGCTGCGGGTGTTTGAAGACGGCAAGCCGGTTCATACGCCGTTTTTTAAATTCGATCCAAAGGGCCCCAAGGCTGGTGATCTGGTTTTCACATCCGGAAACCCAGGACGCACACAACGGTCCCTTCCGGCCAGCGCATTGGCATTTCAACGAGATGTCAGTCTGCCAACCATTATTGCTGCTTATTCGACCCTTGAAGGAGCGCTGTGGCAGTATTCCAGAGAAAGCAAGACCCACCTAATTGACGCACAAAATACGCTTTTCGGTGTTCAGAACGCACTGAAATCTCTGTCTGGTACAGCAAAGGCTTTGCGTGAACCTGAAGTGATAGAAAAGCGCGAGGCGGAAGATCAAGCCCTTCAGGCGTGGATTGACGCAGATGCAGAACGTCGCAAGACTTATGGTGATCCGTACAAAAAAGTGGAAGCCGCTCTTGCTGTGCAGCGTCAGTATTATGTGCATGATTTTGCCATAACACGCACAGTTCATGGTCTGCTGGGGGACGCTGTTATGCTGGTGTCAGCGGCGCATGAACGAAAGAAGCCAGATACAGAGCGTCGGTCCGGTTACCATGATGCGGAATTAGCCGCACTTGAAACCGAGATCGCTGCGAAAGTGCCGGTGCATACTGAATTGGAAACTACGACTTTGGCGTTAGGTATGACGACCATGCGCCAGATACTCGGTGAGGATGATGCAGCGGTCCATCTGATTCTGGGAAAAAAAAGCCCGGATGAGCGCGCCGTAGAACTGATACAGGGCACGAAACTGGCGGATCCCGCAGAGCGTCTCGCGCTTTACAAAGGTGGCGTCAAGGCCATTGAATCATCCAAAGATCCAATGATCGTTCTGGCACGTCACTTAGAGCCGGTTCTGGACACGATCCGCAATCGCAGCCGTGACCAGATTGAAGCACCGATGCACGAAGCCCAGGGTACGATTGCACGGGCCCAGTTCGCGCGTGCTCAGGCAGAAGGAAAGGCAGATACACTTTATCCGGATGCCACGTTCTCGCCGCGACTATCTTACGGCACAGTTAAAGGCTTCCAGGATGGCGCAAAGGTCATTGCACCCTTCACGGATTTTGCAGGGATGTACAAACATGCAACGGGCAGTGATCCGTTCCGTCTGCCGCAAGTCTGGTTGGATGCGAAGCCACATCTAAACCTCTCTACGAAGCTTGATTATGTGTCGACCAATGACATTGTCGGCGGCAATTCAGGCTCCCCTGTTATTAACCGTCAAGGCGATGTCGTTGGCCTGATTTTTGACGGTAACCTCGATAGCCTGGCGGGCGATCTTTATTACGACATCGAGCGCAATCGTGCTGTTTCCACGGATACAAGTGCCATCATGGCTGCATTGAGGACGGTGTATCACGCTGATGCTCTTGCTGATGAACTTGAGACGGGGAAGCTAAAGTCGCGTCCGGAATAAAAGTGGAAAGATAATAACTTGAACAACTCTATACCCGTTCGGATTGCCATTCTGACTATTTCAGATAGCCGGAATTTAGAAACCGACATTTCTGGTAAGATCTTGGCCGACAGAGTCATGGAGGCAGGGCACGTTCTTGCGGCTAGGTCGATTGAAATAGATGATATCAATCGAATTACTGACGCGCTCAATATCATGATCGATAATAAGGATGTTGATGTTATAATTACCACAGGAGGAACTGGATTAACCAAACGAGATGTCACTCCGGAAGCATTCGATCTGGTTTTAGATAAATACATTCCCGGTTTTGGAGAGCTGTTTCGAATGTTGTCTTATAAAAAGATAGGGACCTCTACAATACAATCTAGATCCATGGCGGGAGTGTCCCGTGGGAAATTACTATTTGCGCTTCCCGGATCACCAGGCGCAGTCAAAGATGGGTGGGATGATATTTTAAAATATCAGCTAGATAGCAATCACAAACCGTGTAATTTTGTCGAAATTATTTCAAGGATATAAATAAACCCGCAACTGTGTCTAAGCGGCGGAGCTAATGCGCTATGGCACTCCGGTTTTGAGGATAGCGATTGTGACGAGACGCCGTGCGATAGCGACGATCATCAGTTTATGTGGTTTACCCCGCTGTTTCATGCGTTCGGCGGCAGCTTTCAGAACAGGATTATGGCAGGCAGCTGTTAATCCTGCCTGGAACAGCACGTGGTGGAGAGATCTTCCTTCCCCTGAAATGACACGTTTTCCGCACATTGCACCACTATCGTGAGCCATTGGCGCAAGTCCGGTCATGGCAGCGGCTTCTGTCGCTGTCATGCGGCCGAGCTCTGGCATTTCTGCGAGAAGCATGACGACTGATACCGGGCCGATACCAGGAATGGAACGGAGAAGCTGTGCTTTGGCGGAGAGTTCTTCTGCCTCTGCGATAACGATTTCAATCCGTTGTTCAAGCTCGCGGATCTGGCTTTCGCGAAATACTTTGGGCTGTTGTCCATATGGAGGGATCGAAGAACCGTTTGTTGATGTGCCTTGGTTCTGATTCTGCGATGGCATCCGGTCTGCATTTTGAGCAGATTGGGGGCTGTTACCCGCTGGATGACTACGCGCTCGCGTTGATCGGCTCCAGGAAGAGGAAGCGGCGCATGTTGTAGACGATATTGGCGAGCCCGATCCTCATGGTGGCCCGGGTAATATCGAAAGTTCGGACGAACAGCCCTGTCTGTGATTTCTGATCGGCAAAGACGTGCTCGACGCGGGATCGGATCACGGACTTTCCTGCATTGGACCGCTGGATATGGAGTGGCCAGATCCGTTGTGGGGATCGTCCCGTCATCCTGCCGCTTCGCCTTCATGAACTTCAGTGTCCAGCGCGCATGACGATCCTTGTGCGACAGCTTTGCCGGCTTGTCCTGCCAGTCATCGAGGATACGTCCTGCCCGGAGGTCGGCGTTCTCAGTGTTCGTATTGCGCTGCTTTGGAGCGGCTATCAATGCTGCATCCAGGATCTGGCCTGACATCGGCAGAGAGCCTGCGTTCCGCAGGGTTGTATCAAAGCGATTGAACAGACCCTCGATCGCTCCCATCTGCGTCAGGCACTCACGGAACAGCCAGACCGTTTTGGCATCAAGAACACGATCTGAAAGCCCCAGCCCAAGGAAGCGCATGGACGACAGGCTATCGTCCGCCCGTGCTTCCATCGGAATAGGCCAGAGCCTCCTCCAGATCAGGACGGAACACTGCAAAATCCACAATCTGGGAAAAGGCTTCGAGCTGATCACCAAGCCCGCTCAACCGGGCAAGCCGCTCTTCAACATCAAACAAACCAGACTGCTTCATCATCCACGCCCTCAATCAATTCAGGAGAAATGGAATCACACAGATAAACTCAAAACCAGAGGGATTTTCGAACCCTCTAGCTTATTCAAGCCCGAAATTGTCCGGACAGACGGGTCCACCTATTCCCTCAATGGAAGTGAATAACTGACCGAATAGATTTTCCTTCATGCATGAGATCAAAAGCCTTGTTAATCTGATCCAGATGCATCGTGTGCGTGACGAAGGGCGCAAGTTCAATATCCCCCTTCATAGCGTCTTCGACCATAGTCGGAAGCTGGGAACGTCCCTTGACACCGCCGAAAGCAGAGCCTTTCCAGACACGTCCTGTAACCAGTTGAAACGGACGTGTCGAGATTTCCTGCCCCGCTCCGGCGACACCAATAATAATAGACTGTCCCCATCCACGATGCGCGGCCTCCAAGGCTGAGCGCATGACATGGACATTGCCAATACACTCGAATGTGTGATCGATGCCCCAGCCACTCATCTCGATCAGCACCTCATGAATTGGCCGATCAAAATCTTTGGGGTTCAAGCAGTCTGTAGCACCAAACTGGCGTGCTAACGCAAATTTTTCCGGATTGGTGTCAATGGCAATAATGCGCCCTGCTTTCGCCTGCCGTGCCCCTTGAACCGCAGCAAGACCAATACCGCCCAGGCCGAAGATCGCAACGGAATCCCCCGGCTGAACATTGGCTGTATTATGCACTGCGCCAATACCCGTCGTGACACCGCACCCTAAAAGGCAGACGTGTTCGGGATTGGCCTCAGGATTGATCTTAGCCAACGAAACTTCTGCAACAACCGTATATTCGCTAAACGTCGAGCAGCCCATATAATGATACAGAGGCTGACCATTATACGAAAAACGCGTTGTTCCGTCAGGCATCACACCTTTGCCCTGAGTGGCACGAACAGCAATGCAAAGATTGGTTTTCCCAGACAGACAAAACTCGCATTTCCCACACTCCGCCGTGTAAAGCGGGATCACATGATCTCCTGGGGCAACACTTGTGACACCTTCGCCAACCTCGACGACAATGCCAGCGCCCTCGTGCCCCAGCACAACTGGGAAAAGCCCCTCCGGATCATTGCCTGACAGGGTGAACGCATCTGTATGACAGACGCCAGTATTCGTTATCCGAATGAGCACCTCTCCTTTACGGGGAGGCGCAACATCAATTTCGACAATTTCAAGCGGTTTCCCTGCTTCAAAAGCAACAGCAGCCCGTGACTTCATGTTCAGCTCCTTAATTATTTTATTGCTTCATTTGATGGCACTGCGCAGTCTTCGGGCTGCGTCCTGAGGATCCTCCGCGCCATAGATTCCCCCTCCCACGATAGCAACTTCGGCACCTGCATCCCGAACTGTCACGATTGTAGAAGCATTGATCCCACCCGCTACGGCGAATGGAAGCACGCTTCCGGAAATTGTCTTGAGCAGATCAACAATGCTGTACCCAGGTAAAGATTGCTCATCCAATCCCGCATGGAGTTCGACGTGAGAAACCCCCAGATCTTTTAGTTCGGAAATCCGGGAGAGACGGTTCTGTGGAGGCACACCAATCAAATCAGCAACGACCCGTTTTTGATACGTATGTCCGGCTTTAACGGCACCTGCGATCGTAGCATCGTTCGCAAGGGCCAGCACGCCAACGGAGTCAGCCCCCGCTTCAAACGCCATGGTGGCTTCAAGCTCCCCGGCATCCATTGTTTTATAATCTGCGAAGAGTTCTTTCTCTGGATAAGCAGTCTTGATAGCCCTGAGAACCGCTAAACCCTCTGCTTTGACGAGCGGTGTACCAATTTCGATAATATCAACATATGGCGCAACCTTTCCCAGCAGAAGGAGAGCATCTCGCGTGCGCAGAAGATCCAAAGCAATCTGAAGTTTCATGACATTATTCCCAATTTGCGTGACGGGCCCAAAGCACGTCCTTTTCGAGGTGGTTGGCCTGCCAGATGGCATGAAAGAGGCTGTCCAGAACCAGAATGGCCGCCTGTTCGAACAGCGACCCGGCGTACTGAACCGTGGATCCTCTATGTGAACTTTGCTTCCCAGCAGCATCTATGATGATCGAGACAGTCGCGATCTGGCTCAAGGGACTGTCCGCTGCTGTGGTCAGGGCAATCACATCTGCTTCCGCACGGACCACTTTACGAGCGATCGCGAGCATACTGTCCGTGCTCCCGGATCCTGACGGAATAATTACGACATCTCCGTAACTTACGGCCGGTGCCGTTGATTCAGACAGCATGTGGACCTTCAGTCCGAGATGCATGAACCTCATTGCGTTCATTCCCATCCCAATGCCACTGCGACCGGCACCTGCAAAATACAGGCGCGGCGCAGATGCGATCATGCGTGCTGCCCTTTTACAGTTCTCAATACGTACAGAGTGTAAGGCATGAGAAATCTCAGTCACGATTGTCGACAGAGCGTCGGAAACAGCCTTCGTATCGGGCGAAATAAACGCCATGCTTCCCCTCCCCTGATTCTTTTTGATTGACTGGCTTATCTGCCCCAGAGCCGTTGCCAGAAGATAAGAGAACAGCCAGGATCAAACAAACAAATGAGGTCAATGGTGGGTATCGATCATATCAATTTGGCTGGGCTCGATTTGAATCTTCTGATCGCTCTGGATGCTCTTCTGGAAACGGGAAGTGTGACAAAAGCTGGAAAGCTGATGGGGATCGGCCAATCTGCCATGAGCCATAATTTAGGGCGTCTTCGAACTCTTTTTGGAGACGAACTGTTGACACGACATGCGGGCGGCATGCGACGCACCCCGCGCGCAGAAGCTCTCCGCCTACCCGTGCGAGAGGCCCTCAGTAGTCTTCAGGCTTTGTTAGGGCGTGAAACACCATTTGATCCAGCCACAGCTGAACGTCTTTTCAGGATTGCAGTCCCAGACAGTATCGAAATGCTTCTGATGCCTCGATTTCTAGCGTACCTTCAGGAAAAGGCTCCAGGAATTCGCCTGCGCCTACATAACGTTGATCCTGAATCCGTCCTCAATACGCTAGATGAAAACAAAATCGATCTCGCGATTAGTATAGGACCCTTCAGTGGTGCACAAACCCACCATAAAAGCCGTCTTTTAATGCGGGATGAATATCTGGTTCTCTTCAATTCTCATATCACAAAATTAAAAACACCACTTTCTCTCGACGATTTTCTTAAATTCCCACATCTGCTGACAAGCTTGCGACCTGGGGAGCATGGTGTGGTTGATAAGGCCTTGGCGCTCCTGGGATTGAGCCGCTCAATTGCCCTGACAACGCCAAGATTTATGAGCGTTGCTCCTTTGCTCGTGCAGGCTCCCGTGATAGCGACCATGCACAGCCGCCCTGCGCAAATGCTGGCAAAGATCTTCAATCTTACGACCAGTCCGCCTCCTGTAGCACTCACAGATGTCAGGATCGACATGATCTGGCATGGATCCTACGGAGACGATCAGGCGCACTGCTGGATACGCGACACGCTATGGAAGATGGCGCAAATCCCTTAAAAAATTTGTTCCTCAGTTATGACGGTATTATTTCTAAGAAACAGGAAGATGATATCTCATGGCTTCTACCAACGCTGCAAAAGCTGGTGAGTGTAATCGCCTGCTGGGATAATACAGATAGGGGCCTTCACACTCTAAGCTCCATTCAGAAAGCACCTCAACCAGTTGTCCCATTTCAATATCGGGCTTTGCCAGATCATAAGGAACGTAGCCCAACCCAATCCCATCAATAGCAGCACCGAGGACCAACATAGAGTTGCTAAACGTTGTTTGTCCTGCCACACGAAATGCGATTTCGCGTCCTGTCGGTTCACGAAACTCCCACTTCAGGTTTCCTCCAGCAGTCGTCATCCGCATATTAATACAGTTATGACGGCGCAAATCATGAGGCGTTGCAGGGGGCAGATGGAGGGTTCGAAAAACCTTCTGGATTTGAGGGTTCCTCTGTGATTCCATCTCTCCTGCGTTGATTGGGGATGATGGCAGATGAAGCAGCCGAGTTTCTTTGATGTTGAAGAGCGGCTGGCCCGGTTAAGCGGGCTTGGCGATCAGCTTGAGGCATTTTCCCGGACTGTGGATTTTGAGGTGTTCCGCCCCGATCTGGAGAAGGCTCTGGCCTATTCAGATGGGAGCAAAGGTGGACGACCGCCGTTTGATCCCGTGTTGATGTTCAAGATTCTGGTGATCCAGACGCTGAACAATCTGTCCGACGAGCGAACGGAATATTTGATCAACGACCGCCTGTCCTTCATGCGTTTCCTCGGTTTGGGACTGTCGGACCGGGTACCTGATGCCAAAACGGTCTGGCTGTTCCGTGAGCGTCTGGCCCAGGCGGGAGCTATTGAAAGACTGTTTGACCGGTTTGATGCCACTCTGCGGACCGCCGGTTATCTGCCAATGTCCGGCCAGATCCTGGATGCGACATTGGTAGCCGCCCCAAAGCAGCGCAATACGAACGCTGAGAAAGCTGACCTCCGGGCAGGGCGTATTCCTGAAGATTGGCAGGACAAACCCGCAAAGCTGTCGCATAAGGACCGTCATGCGCGCTGGACACTAAAGTTTACCAAAGCGAAGCGGCAGGATGACGGGACGATCCCAGCCACGGACCTCGCCATTCCGTTCTTTGGCTACAAGTCCCATGTTTCCATCGACCGGAAGTTCCGGTTCATCCGGAAATGGAAGACAACGGATGCTGCTGCCAGTGATGGTGCCAGACTGCGCGAGGGCCTTCTGGATAAAACCAATACGGCCTCAAGCGTCTGGGCTGATACAGCGTATCGCTCGAAAGCCAATGAGGACTTCATGGACAAGCAGGGCTTTGTCTCGAAGGTTCACAGGAAAAAGCCGCATCTCAAACCTATGCCCCGGCATATCCAGAAATCGAATGCTGGAAAGTCGGTGGTCCGATCTCGTGTCGAGCATGTCTTTGCCGATCAGAAATCGCAAATGGGTCTGTTCGTCCGAACTGTCGGTATCACCCGGGCCACCATGAGGATCGGCCTTGCCAATATTGTCTACAACATGCGCCGCTTCCTCTTCCTCGAAAGATTGAACGCGAGCGCGTAGTCCTCCCACTGGCGATGGACCGCGATCTGCTCAAAACGCAGAGCGAAAGTCACCCCCGAAACCCTCAATCAAAGCGCCAAAAAACTAAAATCATCAGACAATCGCATCAACAAACAGTTCTTCGATCCCTCCAATCTCGCCTGGAAGCTTGCGCTTGTCGAGCAGCAGGAAGCAAGGCCGTGCCTGCTGGATAGCTACAGTATCGAGCGTAGTGGTGTAGCGCTGCAGATATTATCGGATTCCAGCCGTATGACCAGGATTGTCCTGCTCAGAAGTCATCTGGCGCAGAAGATACGCAACTTTATTGTAAAGCAGATTTTCTGCATTTCGGTGATCCGTCGCGCCATCGCCAACCGGCTTTCCGGAATCATGATTGGTTATCCCGATAGCCCCCTCAACGTGGGTTCCGCTCGTGGATTGCGTGGCCCCCAACCGGGACAGCGGATGATTTCAGCACGAGGTTCTGAGGGTGGTGGTATTCCCTGCTTTATACTTGCCGCCAGAGACTGTGCTGAAGCGCGGGCCATGATCGCGCGTCATGCATCCTTACTGATGTCCGAAGTGCGCCGGCCACCGGATGAAAATGGCATCTGGCTGGTGCGACCAGATGGCTACGTCGCTGCTACCGCAAAAAGTGGGAATTGGGCGGTAATCGATATGGCCCTGAAAGGAATGGCAGCCGAAACATCCACACTGATGAAGAATTGAAACACGTTGATAATATCCTGCCATGAAACCGGACAGGCAGCATCCGCCTACTTTTAAGACATCCATTGATCTTGAAAGTCTGCCCGTAACCAGACACTGATTACGGAGATAAAGTCACTCCACGTATGGGCGTGCATCATGCTGACTATGCCTGACGAACACGGCACCGCGGCTCAGCCGATTTTCTCTTCGCATCAGACTTTCACGAGTTTGATGGCACGCTCGGGACAGGCCTTTACACAGAGACCGCAGGCACGGCACTGATCGGCATGAGGCGTATACGCGACCATTCCCCCATGAACGCGGCTTTTGATCTTTCCGACAAAAGAGAGCTCACGATAGTCAGAACGGTCGATCTTTCGAACCTCGAAAACATTGTAAGGGCACACGGCGCCACAGGCGTCTTTTCCCTCACAGCGATTGAAATCCACAACAGGGACGACCAGCCCTGTCCGCCCCTCTTCCAAGCATTTAGGTGTGCTCATCGCTCTTTCCCCGTTTCCGTTCGTTTCGATACCGTTCGTTTGACGCTCTGCTGCAAATTCTGACTTTGCCGAAGCCTCCGCGCGAACATCTCAAGCGTGGTCGTCGGCCTCCCCAGCTTTTCCCAGGTTTCCCCGGCGTAAAACGGATCTTCGTGATCTCCGAAATATGCGAACAGATGCGCGACGAACTTCATCTTCGGATTGAAAAGGCCGATCATCCTCATGACCCAGAGTGGGGCCACGCGAATTTTGAGCGAGGGATCGTAGTTTTTTACAAACCGCTCCAGCGCCTGTCTGACGGAGATCGCTTCCGGTCCCTGAACGGGACAGTTTTCTGGCATTGCTTCAGGATTCTGAAACGCTTCGACCACCCATCGCGCATAATCCGCAGCACTGATCCACCAGATCCTGACGCGCGTATTCCCGATCCACTGGATCGCGCGTCCGCTGATCATATGCGGTAGCAATTCCATGAAATGGGTCGGCGCGAAGAAGGTATGGCGGATACCGGCGTCCGCGATAATTTTGTGCCCTTCCATGCGGATGATGTTGGGCACAATGTTTTGCTGGATGTTTCCAAGTGCCGGCGGATAGGCGCCAAGAGCACCGATCTTGGCAATATACTGAATGTCCAGTCCCTGTATGGCCGTCATCAGGTTTCGCACGCCCTCCCGTTCTTCATAGAAAGGAAGGTTCGGGTCCGCCGTTTCGGTCGCGAGATTAAGGTAGAGCGCATCCACCCCATCGAGAGCCGCGCGCAGCCCCGGAACGTCCCGCAGATCGGCCTGAACGATCTCGACAGTGTCCGGGAGCATCCTGCGTGCCTTGTCCGGCGAGCGGACAACGGCCCGGACCTCGAAATGTCTGGCCAGTTCGTTCGCGACCGGAGCGCCAAGCCGACCCGTCGCACCAATGACAGCTATTGTCCTGATCGGTTTCATGGTGTGTCCTGATCCATCGATGCAAAAATTGTCCTGAATTTTTCAGGATCGTAATGCCGGTTTATGGCGGTGTTTCTGAGGCCGATCCCGCGCAGCAGGAAACGGACCGTGTTCTCGACCAGCTTGTCGCGTGTCACGCCGTATTCAACGACCGTGATGTCGGGCAGGCTGATCAGATGCAGCGTGTTCGCCAGATGATGGACGAACCAGATCTCGGCACTGCCGGTCTGAACACCGTCCTCAACATCGCCTGCGTCCTGCGCAACCCGGAAAGATCGTTCGAAAACGCCGATCCAGGGCTTCACGTGCCGGTCGAGGAAAGCCTTCGCGAACTGTCCGTCGCCCAGCAGACTGGCTGTGA
This sequence comes from Gluconobacter sphaericus, assembly GCF_016757795.1. Lineage (GTDB taxonomy): Bacteria > Pseudomonadota > Alphaproteobacteria > Acetobacterales > Acetobacteraceae > Gluconobacter > Gluconobacter sphaericus. Next base: position 146,355 of record NZ_CP068420.1, read on the forward strand.
GCAGCCGTTTGGTATCGTCGTGAGACTGCGCATCCCCGATGCCGGGGAAGACCGCCTGCACGAGCAGGGCAACACCTGTGACCAGTGTTGCCGTCGAAGGTGCTGCTTCGGCAAGAAGACGGCTGCCGACTGCGTTGGCTTCTACGCAATGAGATTCAAGTTCCGCGTAAAGCACCTCCTTACTGGCGAAGTGCCGGTAAAGAAGGGCCTCGGAGACACCTGCCGCTCTGGCGATCTCTTTCGTGGTCGCACCCTCCCGACCCAGCCGGGCGAAAACGGGAGCCGCCGCTGACAGGATCGCTTGCCTGCGATCCGTCGCGGAAAGTCTGGATGGACGTGAGGGCATGGTTTCTCCTTACGGAGAATTATTAAGTGAGTATTCACTTACATGCAAGCGCCTTATGACACCTCGCCGTATATGACCAGGAGCGGACCGTCGGCTTTCCCCCCTGCACTGCCCATCTGCTCAGTGATGCAGGAGCAGACGGGCGGCAATCGCCTCATCCCCGTCATCCGCTCGATCACAGCCCGTTCTGCAAAGCAAACATAGCCATGACGAGCAGAGAGAGCCGGAAGCGGAAATGATTTGATCAGGCGGGAAGTACTACGCTTTTCCCACCATCGGCCATGGCGATCGCCCCGACCATGAAGCTGGCCTCGTCGGATGCGAGAAAGGCGATGACTTTGGCGATTTCCTCTGGCTGAGCTGCACGTCCGATGGGAGCGTGTCTGCCATAGTCCGCAAGAGCCGATGGGCCGTCCGCATGAATATGGTTGAGAATATTGGTCACGGTATCGCCCGAACCCACTGCATTCACCCGGATCCCATGACCGATTGCTTCCACTGCAAGTGTCCGGGTGAACTGGGCAAGAGCCCCTTTTGACGCAGCATAGGCTGCAATCGATGGAAAGGTCTGGAAGCAGGCATAGGATCCGACATTGACGATTGCGCCGCTACCGTTCGGGATCATCGCACGCATCGCCTCACGCGAGTGCAGGAATGCGCCCCTGATATTGACGGCGAAGATGCGGTCCCAGTCCTCAAGAGTCATGTCCACCACCAGCTTGTTGATGATGATACCCGCATTGTTCACGAGAATATCCAGCTGACCGAACTTCTCGACCGCCGTTGCCACGGCCAGTCGGGCGGCGTCTTCTTCTGTCACGTCCCCGACGAGTGGGACGATGCCTGGCCGGGCAAGGGCGTTGACACCAGGATCGCAGTCCTCCGCGATCACCGATGCACCACGCGCATGAAGCAGTTCCACAGTTGCGCGACCGATCCCGCTTGCAGCGCCGGTGACAATCGCGACCTTGCCTGCAAAATTTCCTGCTGTGTTTTCCGGATCCATCCAAACCTCCTGTGATGTCGAGGACATCATCTGGAGTGACCGGGCCGTAAGTTTAATACCGGATATTCGGGATGGGTTGTACGGCTGGGCAGGTACAATCCGGTCACGGCTTCTTCGCACTGCGCACGGCGGCAATGAAGGTCTTCACTGCAGTCGAGCGATGACGATGCGGAGGATAATAGAGCGCAAAACCTGGAAAAGCAGCGGAATACTCTATCAGCAGGGGAACAAGATGGCCGGCTTCGATAAGTGGCTGGACTTCGCTCTCAACCCATAATGCGATGCCCGCGCCAGCAACGGCGGCATCAAGCGCTGCCCGCTGATCATTGAAGGTCAGTGGACCGGAGACGGCCACGGAGAACCAGACGCCGTTTTCACAGAATTCCCAGTTGTACAGAGCAGCATGCCCCGGCCAGCGGAAACCGATACAGAGATGATCCTGAAGTTCCCGCGGATGGAGTGGCACCCCGTGCTGATCGAGGTAAGACGGGGCGGCAACAGCGATCTGCCGCAAACCGGCCTGAAGCGGGAACGCAATCGCATCCTGATCCAGCATCTCCCCAAGCCGTATCCCGACGTCGAACCGTTCCTGTACGATATCCACTCCGGCATCGTCGATCTGCACCTCGACGCTGATCCGGGGGAAACGTCGGACAAAGTCAGGCAGGAGCGCTTTGAGAAAGAGCTCGTAACCAAGGCGTTGGGCGTGAACCCTCACCGGACCTGCAATTTCGCCGCCCATCGCACCGGCCTCGCTTAAAGCGGCTCCGATTTCTTCGAACGCCACGCCGAACCGCGCCGCCAGACGTGCTCCTGCGGGCGTGGGGCTGACACTGCGCGTTGTTCGGTTCAGGAGCTGAACGCCAACAAAGTTTTCCAGTCGGCGGATCGTTTCACTGAGTGCTGAACGCGACACGCAAAGTTCTCTCGCAGCGGCAACGAAACTGCCTCGGTCAATAATACAGCACAGCGCGCGGAGATCAGAATAGTAGCGGTCAGACATACCTTTCTTTAGCACAAATCGACCAATTTATGGGGCCAAGGGCGATTGATCGTCCCAACCCAGAGGATCGGTCAGTTGGGAGTATAGCGGATTGACGGGATATGCCTTTTTATCCGACATCGCGAAACACGCGCACGACGTTGAATAGGAAGTAAAATTGTGGAGCGTGCGTCTTTACGATGCTGACGACCGTGAACCCGTAATGAGAATGTCAACGAGGCGTTTCGCACTGCTCTCCCAGCCGGGACCAGCCGAAAAATTCGAAACCCCCGCCAGGGCACGGAGCAGATCCAGAGGCTCGATGTCGGCGCGGAACTCACCGGCGGCAATGGCAGCGGAGACAAGGCTGTTGACCGCGGCTTTGAGAACGTCACCGGAATGCGCATAGAGCGCGCCCGTTCCCCCGACCAACCCGTTGAGCGCGGGGGCGATGACCTGCTTGGCGGCGATGTAATCCACGAACAGTCGCATCCATGCGCGCAGCGCCTCCACCGGAGGATGTTGCGCGGCCAGAACCGGCGCTGCTTCGGCAAGGCGGTCCAGTTCAGCGCGATATACCGCCTCGATAAGAGCGTCGCGGTTGGGAAAGTGACGGTAGAGCGTACCAATACCCACGCCCGCGCGCCGCGCGACTTCGTCCAGAGGAATATCCACCTCACCCACCGTAAACGCGGTTTTGGCCACGTCCAGGAGCTGTTGCCGGTTGCGCTGTCCGTCGCTGCGCGGTCGGCGACGGGTTTTTTTCACGTCGGTCACCTGTCCTCCCCTTGTTAAACGGAGTGATGCTCCGTATATATAAAACGGAGCAATGCTCCACATAATCCATCCAATGCCGCTTCGGCAAGGAACGGATGCACCATTTCAGGGAGTTCCACCCATGACTCAGGTTTTTGGCGCAACCTCAACGACTGATGATGTTCTCTCCGGCGTGTCCCTGAAGAACAAGCGCGTTCTCGTGACCGGCGTTTCCGCTGGACTGGGTGTCGAAACAGCCCGGGCGCTGGCGGCTCATGGCACGCATGTCGTAGGCGCGGTACGCGATCTTGCAAAAGCGAAGCGCGCAACCGATCAGGTCCGCGAGGCTGCGGCGCAGGGAGGCGGCGCATTCGAACTTACCGCGCTGGACCTTGCGGATCTGGCGAGCGTCCGCGCCTGCGCCGACCGTCTGAACGCACAAGGCGCGCCGTTCGATCTGATCATCGCCAATGCGGGCGTGATGGCGACGCCGTTCGGACATACGAAAGACGGGTTCGAGACGCAGTTCGGCACCAACCATCTGGGACATTTCGTTCTGATCAACCGGATCGCCGGCCTGCTGCGCGATGGTGCACGTGTGGTCAATGTGTCCTCGGCCGGACATCGCTTCGCCGATGTTGATCTGGACGACCCGAATTTCGACCATACGCCTTACGTGCCGTTTGTGGCCTATGGACGCTCCAAGACCGCCAATATTCTCTTTGCCGTCGCCTTTGATGCGCGGCATCGCTCACGGGGCGTGCGGGCAACAGCTGTTCACCCCGGCGCAATCATGACGGAACTGGTGCGGCATATGGCGCCTGGCGAGATCGAAGCCATGGTGAGTCAGGTCAACGAACAGGCCATCGCCGAGGGCCATGAGCCGTTCCAGTTCAAGACCATCCCGCAGGGTGCCGCAACCTCGGTCTGGGCCGGCAGCGTGGCTGATGCCGATGCAGTAGGGGCGCATTACTGTGAGGACTGCCACGTCAGCGATGTGATCCCGGACGACCAGCCGATCAGTCTGGTTAATCCGGGGGTCCGCGCCTACGCTCTTGATGCGACACGCGCCGAAGCCCTGTGGACAAAGAGCGAAGAGATGGTCGGAGAACGCTTCGCCTGACGTGGTCGCGCGAACAACAATTTCTGGTCAGCGCAGGCTCACAGCTGTGCCGGGGACGCCGACGGCCATCGTAAGCCGCCGGCTCCGCCTATCCAGGAGGATGTCCATACTCGTGCGCATTATCGTATTCGGTCTGCTTCTGTCGATCGTGATTCTGAACTGGTTATGGCCCCTCCCTCTCCCGGTTGTCGTGAAACTTCTGGTGGCCGTCTTCGTCATCGTGGCATCGCAATACCAGTTCTGGAGCAGGCTCTCCTCCGGTTCGGTATTCGCGCCGGAGTTCCCGAAACCGCTTATCATCCTGTTCAACTGGGCGGTCGGGACAATCCTGTTTCTCACGCTATTTCAACTTGCCCTCGATCTCGGTGCGCTGGTGGTTGCGCTGGTTACTTGGCAGCCGGTTCGGATCGCTACCGAAGCCCGCATCGCGGTAGGTGGACTAGCCGGGCTGCTCGCAGCCATCGGCGTCACCAATGCTCTGCGGGTGCCCCCTGTCAGGGATGTGACCGTCACCATACGCGGATTATCCCCGCTGTTTGATGGATACCGACTGCTCCAGCTGAGTGATCTGCACATCACGCGGCTTTTTTCTGCGGGATGGGCCGCTCATGTCGTAGCGCGCGCCAATGCGGCCGATGCCAATCTGATCGTCGTGACTGGGGATTTCATCGACGGGTCGGTAAACATGCGCCGTGCTGACATCGCACCGCTTGCGGAGCTGCACGCGCCCGATGGCGTACTGGCCGCTCCGGGCAACCATGAATATTTCTTCGATTATGCGGCCTGGATGTGCCATCTGTCGGCACTGGGTTTCGATATGCTGGAAAACCGGCATAGGGTGATCACGCGCGGAACGGCCCAGCTGGTGATCGCGGGCGTGACGGATCGCTCGGCGCGTGGACACGGTCAGTTGGGCCCGGATCTTGACGCCGCGCTGGAGGACTGTCCTGCCCATGCGCCGGTTGTGCTGCTCGATCATCAACCTGGCGATGCCCGGTCCGCGGCGGCTCGGGGTGTGGCGCTTCAGCTCTCGGGCCATACGCATGGCGGGATGATCCGCGGCCTCGACCGGCTGGTCGCGCGGGGCAATAACGGCTTTGTCTCCGGACGCTACCAGGTGGGCGGCATGACACTCTATGTCAGCAACGGGACCGGTCTATGGCCCGGCTTCGCGCTTCGACTGGGCGTACCGGCCGAAATCACGCGGTTTCATCTGCGGGCCGGATAGGGTTCGTGGCTGATGGAAGAGGCGCGCAGCTGCAAGGCATCTTCTGAAAGCCCGCAATCCCAATTCAGGTCCTGCGATGCGGCTGACGAGAACGTAAGTATCGGTCTTGATCGAGAGACTGATCCGGGTTCATGCAACCGGACGTGATGAAATATCCTGAGCGCTTCTTCAGCACTCCTTTCTAAGGCGGCCCCTCGCCGCCTGTTTGTTCGGTGAACCCTTTGACGAAACTCATCCCTCTCTGTGTCCCGTTTGAGCGCCGCCAGGACGCGTCCCGGGGCGGTGCCTTCTTCAACGGGGAGCAGAAGTGCTGGATGGGGCACCGGGACAAACTCGACGCCCTTATGCCTTTCGTCCCTTACCGGTATCGGCCGGACCGCAAGCCCCCCTATATCCGTCCGTGGATGGTGCCGCAGGCGCTGTGGGGCTTCAATCTGCGTGCCTTCCTTGCTCCGGAAGACTGGAACCGGATCCGGAAGGATGCCTATGCGCGCTCCGGGTCCCGTTGCCGGGTGTGCGGAGGACGGGGCCCCCAATGGCCGGTCGAAGCTGACGAAGGATGGGCGTATGACGACGAGCGGCGGATCCAGACCCTCAAAGGGGTGATTTCTCTCTGTCCGGACTGCCATGGCGTGCGTCACTGGGGAAGGTCCCTGAGTGAAGGCCGACAGGATGCCGCCCTGGCCTGGATGGCAGAGATCAATGGCTGGAGCCACGCCGAGGCGGCCCGTTGCGGAGACCAGGCCATGCAGCAGTGGCATACGCGCAGCCGTCACACGGACTGGCAGTGCGATATCTCATGGGCGATCCGGAATTACAGTGTCGTGCCGGTCAAGGACGGAGAAACACTGGCCCGCGAGCTCAACCGGAAATTCGTGCAGCATGGACGTGTCGCGGTTTAGTTCCGGACCTTTAAGACCGAAGATGGTCATGAAGGAGACGTGGAATGGGACGAGTTTATAAAGCTGAGTTCAGGCACGAGGCGGTGCGTTTAGCTCTGAGCAGCGGCCTGTCGCGTGAGCGTATTGCCCAGGATCTGGGTATCGGCTCCTCGACGCTGAAGAAATGGATCCGCGATGCGCAAAAGCTTGATACTGTAGTCGCTGACACAACAGATCATACGGCTTTATTGCGTGAGAATGAGAAATTACGCCGTGAGAACCTTCTGCTGCGGGAGGAGAGGGAGCTGTTAAAAAAGGCGACACAGTTCTTCGCGAGCCAAAAGTCGTGAGGTTTGTCTTTATTGCTCGATATCATGGGCCACTTTCACGCGAACGGGTCTGCCGCCTGTTTGGCGTCAGCGACCGGGGTTTCAGGGCCTGGCGACGACGCCCGGTCTGTGCCCGCAAAAGACAGGATGACATCCTGATGGTCCATATCCGCGCCATTCACGCTCAGAGCAGGCAAAGCTACGGACGCCCCCGTATGACAGAAGAACTCAGGGCTGCGGGTCTGTCTGTCGGGCATCGTCGCGTTGGACGTCTGATGCGCGAGAATGCCATTCGTGTTGTCAGGACACGACGCTTCAAGGTGACCACGAACAGTTCGCACAAGCACAGTATTGAACCCAACCTTCTGGGGCAGGATTTTTCAGCACCAGCGCTGAACCAGAAATGGACAGCGGACATCACATATATCTGGACATGTGAAGGCTGGGTTTACCTGGCTGTGGTGCTGGACCTCTTCTCACGAAGAGTCATCGGCTGGAACCTTGAGGTCCGTATGACCGCAGATCTTGCCACGACAGCGTTACAGCGCGCTATTGCCTTGCGTCAGCCACCACCAGGCTGCATCCATCATGCGGATCGCGGCAGTCAGTATTGTTCAGAGGATTACCGCAAACTCCTTTCTACTCATGGCTTTATCGTGTCCATGAGCAGAAAGGGAAACTGCTGGGACAATGCTGTCACGGAAAGCTTCTTCAAGACCTTAAAAGCGGAACTCCTGTGGCGGCAAGCCTGGATGACGCGTCAGGACGTCGAGCAGGCCATCACATCCTACATTAATGATTTCTATAATCCGCAGAGGCTGCACTCTGCACTTCAATGGAAAAGCCCTCTGGATTATGAGCGCAACGCCGCTTAACAGATAACCCATGGTCCAGAACTAAACCGCGACACGTCCAGCAGGCGCGCTCAACCGTCAGAGCCGGTCACTGAGCCGGCTTTTCACAGGCCCGGCCCCCTGATCCCGGCCCGATAGAGTCCTTCAAACAAATCCCCAAGCGCCAGACGCCGTCGCAATGTCAGACGTCGTTGCGCCAGGTGATACATCCGGTCGTGCAGCAGATGGCAGCGCTGACAGAGCGCACGCAGATTGCGCCACCGGTTGCTGGTGGGGTCGTGATTCAGATGAGCCGCTGCCAGTACCACTTTCGTCTGTCGCATCTGCAGATGCTCAATCAGGTCGGGAGGGGCCACCCGCCTGCCCCGGCCATTGAACCAGTGCCCTGTTTCCGGATGCTTCCATCGACCGCCCGGCAGGACCTGAAGGTGATATCCATGCGGCCGGCCGCAGCGCTGACAGACACCCCCTGCCCGCTCGAACCTGACCTGCCGGCTCAGTTCAGGCCAGTTGGGAGGATACAGCGCTTTCAGTTCCGGTCGGATCGGCATTCCGGTTTTTTAGCACATGCTCTCTCGCCAGAGATCAGCGTCTGCGGCCGGACCTCGACTTTCTAACCCTGCCCTATGTCAAAGCAGCGCCCTCATGGGCGTCTTGAAGCAGGCGCTGCAAAATTGGGTGGCCGGACCTTGCCTTACGTTTTACTAATTCTCTTTTACGAGGAGACATTGGCGCGCTTCCCCAACGGGCCGCGCGCGCCTTGCAGCAAAAGTCCACAGCAGCACGTTGATCCGTTTCCGGTCCTCTGCCCCGTCCCGGCTTCATGCTATCAGAAGCCAGGTTCTGGTTTTACGGAGGCGTTCATGCTCAGCCATCTTCATATCGCAGGCTCAGCAAAGGCGGCCCGTGAAGCTTTGCTGGACCGGCTGGACCAGAAGACCCGGCAGCAGCTTCCTGCCGGCGATCTGACAGAAGCGGTGGCCCTTCTCTCGACCGGTCGCTTCTCCCCTCGTCTCTCTCTGGTCATTCGCGGTATCGAATACCGGGACAACGAGTTTGCCGAGGACACGGTCCTGTCGCCCGATGTCGAGACGGCCGAGGAGGCCCTGGCCATCGCCAGCGCCCATCTGACCGCCCTGCCATCCGGGCACGAACTGGCGATCGCTCTGGATCTCGAACCCGAACCGGTGTTCGTCGCCTGGCTCAGGCCGAAGGCCGCCAGACGGCGCAAAGCGGGATCGCAGGCGGCCACGCTGGCGCCGCTGGCCTCTCCTCTGGGTCAGCAGTCTGGCGCGGTCCTGCAGTGGTTCGATGCCCTGACTGACGAGGCCCTGCCCGACTATGACGGGACGCTGGTGACGGCGGAGCGCGCCTCAAAGACCTATTCCCGCGCCGCGAAGGCAGTGAACACACGTCGCACCTATCGATCGGCCGTGCGCTCCTGGTGCGCATGGGCGGCAGGACATGGGCTCCCTGCCCTGCCCGCCCGCAGCGAGGATGTCGCCGCCTATCTGGCTGATCTTGCGCTGCAGAAGAAGCGACCCGCGACGGTGGATCTGCACCGTGCCGCACTGCGCTATCTGCACCATGTTGCCCAAGTTCCCGTCCCGACCTCCCATGCCCTTGTGTCCGAAACGGTTGCGGGCATCCGCAGGACGTCAGCGGAAAGCGCGTCCCGTCAGGTCAAGGGGCTGACCTGGGATCTGTTGAGCGAGGTCATCGAGCAGATCGATACGGATGAGCTGGTGGGCGTTCGGGACAAGGCCATTCTTCTGCTCGGCTTTGCCGGCGCCCTCCGACGGTCCGAAGTGGCAGCGCTGTGCCTGGAGAACGTGGCGCTGGATGATGACGGAATGCGGATCCGGCTCGATCGCTCCAAGGGTGACCGGACCAGTCAGGGTGTCGAGGTGGCGATCCCGAGGGGGATTACCGGTCTCTGCCCGGTTCGGGCGTATGAGGCGTGGGTTCGGAAAGCAAAGCTGAAAGAAGCCAAGGGACCGGTTTTCCGGCGCGTGTGGCTCCCGCCCGCTGCACAGGCAGGTGATCCCCCTGCCCTGCCCACTATGGGCACTGAGGCGCTGTCTGACCGGTCTGTGGCCCGGATCATCCAGAAGCGCTGCCTTGATGCGGGTCTGACGGGCGATTTCAGCGGACACAGTCTGCGCCGGGGCGCGATCACGACAGGCGCGCGGGATGGCACCGATCTGGTCTCGCTCAAGCGCTTCTCCCGCCATCAGACCTTTGGCGTCGTGGAGAAGTATATCGAGGTTGAGGATGCCATGGCCAAGCATCCTGGGCGAAGTCGGTTTTAAAGCCTTTATCCCCAGCTTTGCGTGGGCTTTTGGTGCGCTCGCGTGGGATCTTGTTGCAGAAAGAGAAACAGGAAATGACAGTTTCCCTCGTCCCTAGAAGTTATCCCGTGGGCTTTTGGTGCACCTACTAATATATATTCTACTAATAACCCCTAGTGGTTGCGCAACAAGAGTCCGCAGACAATTTAAGGTGGTAAATTTCGCACAATCCCGGCTAGGAAGATCGAGGGTGCATCAAAAGTCCACGGAGACATCCTCTTGAGACTTCGTCTAACGTCACCCTATGAGCGATATACATAAACGCATCGAGGTCTATGGTCGCCAAGGCGCGCTCGATCTTACTTCAAGCGACGCAGAGCGGCGGGCTTTGGATGCGGCTCTAGAATTTTTGAGCGACGAAGATCCTTCTCTTGGGTTTCTATATTCAGGATGGTGCCAAACCGGCTTACCTCATCGCCGATTAGACGATGACCAAATATGGCTTCTCGAAACTAGCTATGTCCGCCTAATGGTGGAACCGGGCTCGGTAAAACGCGACGGAGTGCCTGCTCGTATTGGGGTACCGTACGGTTCTAGAGCAAGATTAATACTTCTTTTCCTGCAGACAGAAGCGATCAAAACAAATAGTCGCGAAATCGAGTTGGGAAAATCTCTTAGAAGCTGGCTGAAGAGACTCAATGTTCCCATCGGAGGGAAATCGATGACGGACGTTAAGGAGCAAGCCACGAGGATTTCGCGGTGTAGAATGACGTTCGAGATTAAAGACGGGAATAAAATCGGTCTTATAAATCAAAACATAGTCGACACAGCTTTATTTACCGACGAGCACGATGGCGCACTTTTAGAAACCGTTCGTCTTTCTGAGAGCTTTTTCGATCAGCTGAAACGCCATCCCGTTCCGCTTCAGGAATCTGCTATACGAGCGATTTCTAACAATTCACAGGCTCTCGATATCTATTTCTGGCTGGTCTATCGTCTGCACGAACGAGTAACCGTCCAAAAAGTCTCTTGGCCTGCTCTGAAAGCCCAATTTGGTGCAAGCTACACTCACATGCGGAACTTCAAAATACGCTTCAGAGATGCGTTGCAAATCGCATTAGCAATCTATCCAGAAGCTAGAGTGAGTATCGACGAGGATGGTGTCATCCTAGCCCCAAGCGCAAGTCCAGTTTCAAAACGGGTCCCGGGGAAGATATGATAGAGAAACGCAATCCCAGATGACCGACGTGCGCACCAAAAGTCCACGGCCTCGAGTCTTAACGATAAGTGATGCAACGTTGCATCGGTTGCTGCTCAAACAAAAACGTCCCTTTTTTCTCTGTTGATGTTGACTTGTTGATGTTGAGTGTTGAGTGTTGATCCTATCCTTTTGGTATGGAGACCGACATAATGCCCACACTCAAAGAAATTAGAGAGCAATTAGGCTTTTCGCAGAGCCAACTGAAAGATGTCTTGAACCTGCGTTTGTGCAGGAGCTATGATCGGCACACGATTTCTCGATGGGAAAATGGCAAACAACCTCTCCCTACTGAAGTGACGACGGAGTTAGAGACCCTGCTGCATGGGGAAAAGCGTCAAACGACGATCATAACCTTCGCGAACCAGAAAGGGGGCGTAGGAAAAACTACCAGCGCTCTCAATGTGGCAGTTGCCCTTTCTAAAATGGGCTACCGCGTACTGCTGATAGACGTAGACCCCCAAGCAAGCGCGACTTCCGCCCTACTAGGTATGCACATTGTACCGCTATACCGCCAAGGTAGAACGCTGGCTCACGCTCTTCTTAAAGATGCACCAATAACGGACTGCATTGTTAGAAAAGGAATGGTCCACGGTACCGACGTAGAAATTCCGGTCGATTTCTGCCCCAGTCACATTGACCTCGCTGAGGTCGATATCCGCCGCGAACCTGGCACCGAAGGTTTGCTAAAGGATGCAATTGCCCAAGTACAGGACGAATACGAGTTCATTATTCTAGATTCCCCTCCCCATCTTGGTTTTCTTACCTGGATGGCTTTAGCGGCATCCAACACAGTGTTTGTCCCAGTAAGAACTGAGCCTTATGACGTTATGGGTGTTAATCTGATTCTCGACACCATTTCCAAGGTAAATCGCCGCAGCAATCCGCGGTTACGTTTGGGAGGAGTGTTGCCAACGCAGTTTGTCCAAAACCAATATGTAGACGTCGGGATCGTCGAACACCTCATTAACGTGATGGGTAATCGCGCGCCAGTTCTCGAGCCTGTTCCGTCTAGTACGTCGTTTAGCAACGCAGCCTGGGCATCCAAAATTCCAGTTGAGGCGGCGCCTCGAAGTCCTGCTGTCAGAGTATATGTACGGCTAGCGGAGGCTATCGCCGGCCGGCGCTCCTTCATTCACGCTGCGTCTGCCCTTGGCCTCGAAGCGGTTAAAGGAGAAGCACTATGAAGCGGCCTTTTAAGCAACGACCTCCCTCTGCCTTTTCTCAAACTCATTCAGAAATTATGAGTCAGGTTGATGCACCGTTTTTGGGTGAAGGCAAATTTCGACACTCATTCGAGGCCGGGATCGACAAGATCTCACCTGATCCAAACCAGCCTCGGCGAAGTTTCGATCAAGCTGCCTTAGACGAACTTGCTGAGTCGCTGAAGGCACAAGGCCAGCTACAGCCAATCCTCCTTCGACAAGACCCATCCCATAGGGACATGTGGATTGTTGTTGCAGGCGAGAGGCGGTGGCGAGCGGCTAAGTTGGCTGGCTGGACCTCCATCTTGGCAGTCCCTCACGAGGGGAACTCGACGTCGGCGGCGCTGATGGAGAACCTGATGCGAGTAGACTTGAACCCCGTCGAAGAGGCTCGCGGAATAAGAAACTTGCTGGACCACAATAACTGGTCTCAACGGAAGGCAGCCGTTGAACTCGGAATGGATCAGGCGCGGATAAGTAGAGCGATACGGGTACTAAGCCTTCCAGAAGAGTTTCTCGATTTGGCAGGGAAATCAGCGGTACCGATGAACGTGCTTGTCGGAATTGCTCGTGAGGATGACACAGTGTGCCGCGAAGGCCTTATGAGAAAAGCGTTAGCAGGTGAACTCACAGTTGCATCTCTGAAAAATAAAAGTGCAGCTGAAGAAGTTCAAATGGAAAAGGCGGTCGCCCAAGGGGCTAATAGGAGGCGACGTCTTAACATAGCCAAGACGGCACCAAAAATCATTGAGATGCTCCGGCAGGCCGAGGAGAATAACACAGCGTTTAGTACAGCTGATATCGCTGCGCTTCGATCATTATACGAAGAGCTTTCTAAACTAGTCGGATAGCCCCATCTGGGTGATGCAACGTTGCATCATCCAAGCGTGAGATAAGTCTGATGCAACATTGCATCATCTTGCTCGCCCTTGTCGAGCGAGATCACAGTGGAGGGTAAAACGTCCAAAAGCGTGAAAAGACAAGAAGGAGAATGAGGCCTACCTGTCAGCCGCCCGTGCTGCAACAGGTGGGTCGCCGTCCGTCCTCCCCATGCTCGCCGGCTGCGCCGCCTGTGCGTGGGTGCGGGTGACGCCGATCCTGCCGCTACGCGGCACTGTTGCACCCCGGTCGCCCGCCAGGCCGTCGCAAAGATGTTTGAAGAACCAGAGATGGATCGAGCATCATGCGACGCTACCAGTTTCCCTATGTCCCAACACCCCGTGGCCGGCCGCCCATGCGCTGGCAACCTGCCGCCGCTGCAACATGCACTGGGAGGACGGCGATCCCGCACTCACGATTGCCTGCGCGGGGTGCGGCGCTCCTGCGGATGAACCGTGTCGCCGCCGCTCTGGTGGCAATGAACGCGTGTGCGCCTGTCGTGACGAGGCCGCCGTGCAGATGGGGCTGCTCAAACGGTGCGACGACCTGACCTGGGATGGCCGCCATGAAAAGCCGCTGCTGCTGAGGGAACGCCCGATCGCCGAGGCTCTGATGTGCCGCTCGGTGCGGACAGGCGCCCCGGTCAGCCGGTGGGCGTCATGAGCCCGGATCTCGCGTCCTATGACACCATCATCGTCGCCGTGTCCGGGGGCAAGGACGGCACGGCCTGTCTGCTTTCCCTGCTCGAAGCCGGTGCCCCGGTCGAGCGCATTGAGCTCGGGCACCACGAGGTGGATGGGGCAGGGCGGTCCTTCATGGATTGGCCCTCCACAGGCCCGTATGTCGCAGCACTCGCTCGGGACTTCAGCCTGCCTCTCTATCGGTCCTGGCGGGAGGGTGGCTTCGAGCGCGAAATGCTGCGGGACAATGCGCCCACAGCTCCGGTTGTCTTTGAAACCCCTGACGGGGTCATCAGAGCAGGAGGGCAGGGGCCAGAGGGGACACGCCTGCGCTTTCCCCAAGTTTCTGCCAGTCTTTCCGTGCGCTGGTGTTCGGCGAGCCTCAAGGTCGATGTGGCGGACCGTGCCTTGCGTGGGCAGGACCGGTTTCTGAACCGCCGTACCCTGGTCGTCACCGGCGAGCGTGCTGAGGAAAGTCCGGGAAGAGCGCGTTATGCAGCGTTCGAACCGCACCGGACCGATACACGCTCCGGAAGGCGACGCAGGCGACATGTCGATCACTGGAGGCCCGTACATCGGTGGTCCGAGGCCGAAGTCTGGGCCATCCTCAAGCGCTGGCGCGTGATGCCAGCCTATCCGTACCAGGCAGGCTTTTCGCGGCTGTCCTGCGCGTTCTGCATCTTTGGCAATGCAGACCAGTTCGCCACCCTGAAATGGATGGATGCGACCCGGTTTGCCAAACTGGTGAAATATGAAAGAGACTTCGGCTGCACGATCAAGCGCGACAGGGGGCTGGAGCAGCTGGCGTCCGAAGGAAGGGTCTATCAGGCGGCCCGGTCGCGGCCCGACCTGGTGGCGGCCTGCCTGTCAGATCGCCCGTTGCAGACGGTTCTCACAGGAAACTGGACCCTCCCGGCCGGTGCCTTCGGCACCGGGGGAGGGCCGGTCTAGTCTCAGGCGCGGGCCGGACGGCCGCGACGCTTCTCGGGAAGCTTCTTTACCGGAGGAAGTTCTTCTTCCTGAGGCAAAGAGGAGCGGTTCCTGGAGCCCAGGCCAATTTCACGTGCAAGAGCCGAGCGCTGTGCGGAATAGCCGGGAGCGACCATCGGATACTCCGAGGGGAGACCCCAGCGGGCCCGGTATTCATCAGGTGTCATATTATACGCGGTCTTGAGATGACGACGCAGCATTTTCAGCTTTTTCCCGTCTTCGAGACAGATGATGTAGTCCGGGAAAACCGACTTCTTCGGATTGACCACGGGAACCGGGGCGTCCTCGACCTGGGCCTCGGGGGCCGCCGGAACGGTCAGGGCCGAATGGACGGAGCGGATCAGGCCCGGGAGCACATCGGGCGCGACATCGTTTCTTGAAAGATAGGCGGCCACGATTTCGGCCGTCAGGGAACGCAGGTCAGAGTGAGGGGACTCTGTGGCGGGTGTCAGGTCAGTCATGAAATCCCTCAGTGTAATGATGGTGAGTTGTAAATCGTTTCTGTGAACGGTGACTGCAAGTCAGCCACGACAATACATTACTCCGGTTAACAGCATCTTCACACTCGCAGCACGGTTTTTTCAGACCTGCAGAAGAGCTGGAAGCAAAAGAAAAAAGGAAAAGAGGGAAGGGGAGAAGGGGGCACCACGGGATCGTCCTGTGCGGCAAGGGGTGGGGCCGTCCGTGTCCTCGCTGGCGCTGCGGGCCGGGCGGTCCCGACGCTGACGCGTCGCCCTTGCCCCCCAGCACGCCGCCGCGGTTGCCGGAGAGGGTCAGGAAAGGAGAAAGACACCGATGCCGAGCGTGGCCCTTACGTCCCCGGAAACACAATCGCAGTTCAGTCTGGTTCAGGCCCATCAGGAGGGCTGGACCATCCTCGAAGGTTGCGGTCCCGAAAACATGGAAACCCAGATCCGCGGCGTGACCTGCTCGGACCAGCATGCCTGGTGGCGCGTGTCACAGAAGGCCCGCTGCGGATCGGAATACCATCGCGAGGCCCTGTCGCGTCTTTCCGACAATGAACGCGCACAGATCAGCCTGCGGTTCGGACCGCTCTGATCCCCTGATGCCGCGCGCCTGACCGCGGGCGCGGCTCCGTCACCATTCCACCATCCTGTTTCTCTGACCC